>NZ_JAMYLU010000040.1:0-23379 GCF_040318135.1 Mesorhizobium sp. M1295 | reverse complement strand
CCGCGCGGGGGGGCTTCAGGCGGCGGCCCCGGGGGCCATAACCCCCGCCCCGTGGGGGGGGCCCCCAGGTTGGGGTGGGCCCCACACTAAGCAACCGCCCCCCGGGTTTCCGGCCCGGGCCCCCCTTTTGCTTTGAGGCCTTTGGTTACTTCACCACCGCCTCGACCCACACGACAATCCGCTGCGCCAGGAAAGCCGTGGTCGATGGCGACAGCGCGTCACCCGCAATGACGTGGTTGTCGGGGTCGCCGGTATCGTCGACCGGCACCAATTCATGTGCGGCGCCCCAGCGAGCCGCGATTTCGCGGGTGCGATCTGGTCGTACCACCTTGTCCGAATCCGAAAAGATGAACAGGGCAGGGATGGACGTCTTCTCCACCGGCGCGCCGTAGGCAAGCTCTGTCAGCGCCGCCATCGGCAATGTCGCGGCGATCGGGTAGCGTTAGGTCCAGAACCTTTCATGCAGCGCGTTGCGTGGCACGAAGCTACGCTCCTTGCCGGCGACGAGCTCGACGATCTGTCTGCCCCACGGTAGGGTCAGCAATTCGGCGCCGGAAGCCTTGACGCCGAAATTCGGCGAGATGAATGCGATCGCCGCGACGCTGTTCGATGCGCTTGGCTGCGTCGCGGCCCACGCCGCCAGCGAGCCGCCGGTCGAGGTGGCTATGACGATCACCTTGTCGCCGATCGCTCGGCCGATAGCGAGCGCTTCCTCGTAGTCGTTGATCCAGGCACCGACGCTGCCTTGCGTCATCGCGGCGCCATCCTGTCCATGTCCCCTCAGGCGCGTGTAGAAAAGATTGGCGTCAAGCTGGTCGGCCACCTCGTCGGGCAATGGACGAATCTCGCCCTTCGACGCAGAAAAACCGTGGATGTAAACGATCGCGAATGGCGTCTTGGCATGGACCATCGGGTCGGCCCAGATGATTTCCTTGTCCAGCCCGTCGCGGATGCCGGGCACGGCCGCCTCCTGGCGCGCCAGATAGGCCTGCGGATCGTCGCCGATCACTGAGGGATCGAAACGGATTGTGGTTTCGACGAGGACGCGCGGACCAAGCGCCAAGGCCAGGACAAGGATGAGGACAAGCCCCAGCACCGCAAACATGATCCGTCGGCCCATCACGGATCCTATTCGACCGGTGGCTTGCGGTCGAAATTCAGCGGCCGCGCATTCCAGCGGGTGACCGTGCTGATCACCCATCGGCAGAACGGCCTCGGCAGTATCCTGAGCAGCTTCAGTGTCCAGCTCAGGCGGCGTGGGAAAGTGACTTCGAAGCCACCGCATTCGATGCCTCGCGCGATGCGGCGCGAGGCCAGATTGACCGGCATCAAGCCCGGCATCGGCAGGAAGTTCTTCTCGGTCAGCCGCGTGTCGACAAAGCCTGGATTCATCACCTGGATGCGGACGTTCATCTTGTCGAAATCATATTTCAGCGACTCGGCCAAGATATTGACTGCCGCCTTGGTGCCGCCATAGGCGGCGGTGGTGGGCCAGCCGAAATAGGCGGTGACCGAACCGATCAGCACGACATGGCCGCGCGAGCGCACGCGCATGCGTTCGATGACCGGCAGCAGGCCATTGATGATGCCGAAATAATTCACTTCGAAAGACCGACGGAAATTGCGCGCGACAAGATCCTCGCCCGGCGTTGCGATATAGCTTCCCGCGTTGAACACTGCCAACACGATCGGACCGAGATCTTTCTCGATCGCTGCAACCGTCTTTGCCATGCGTTTTTCGTCGGTCACGTCGCAGGGAAAGGCTACGACACGGCCCGCCATCTGCGCCGTTTCGACGATGAGCGTATCGATCGGATGGTCATCGGGCGCAGTCACTGCGACGACATAGCCCTGAGCGGCAAGATCCTTGGCCAGCGAACGGCCGATACCGCTGCTGCCGCCCGTAATCCAGGCGACGCCATGCTTCGGATTGGCCCGATAGAGTGTCATGCTGCGCCCCGCCGGCTCTTCTTAGCCTGTGCTCTAGCGGTGAAGAAATCGAATGAAAAGAGTGCTTTTCGGTACATGGTTGAAATGAATGCCGGCCGGGCGCTCCTGGCTGCAGCAATTGCAGTGTGCGAAATGCGACTGGACCAGGCAAATTCTTGCCTTGAAACCGAAGCGTCGGGTTTCTAGGGTTTCGCCGCACCCACAAAGGAATCTCCATGCCCCGTTCTGTGATCGACGTGATCGGCAACACGCCCCTGATCCGCCTCAACAAGGCCTCGGAAGCAACCGGCTGCGAGATTCTGGGCAAGGCCGAATTCATGAATCCCGGGCAGTCGGTCAAGGACCGCGCCGGCCTGTTCATAATCCGCGATGCGGAACAGCGCGGGCTGCTGCGGCCCGGCGGCGTCATCGTCGAAGGGACGGCCGGAAATACCGGCATCGGATTGACACTGGTTGCCAAGGCGCTCGGCTACCGCACGGTGATCGTCATTCCCGATACCCAGAGCCAGGAGAAGAAGGATACGATCAAACTGCTCGGCGCCGAGCTGATCGAAGTGCCAGCCGTGCCCTACAAGAACCCGAACAACTACGTGAAGCTGTCGGGCCGGCTGGCCGAGCAAATGGCGAAGACCGAGCCGAACGGCGCGATCTGGGCCAACCAGTTCGACAATGTCGCCAACCGCGACGGCCATATCCGCACCACAGCCGAAGAAATCTGGAACCAGACCGGCGGCAAGGTGGATGGTTTCGTGTCGGCGGTCGGTTCCGGCGGCACGCTGGCAGGCGTTGGCTTCGGGCTGAAGGCCAAGAACAGCCAGGTCAAGATCGCACTGGCCGATCCGCTGGGGGCTGCGCTCTATTCCTTCTACACCAGCGGCGAGTTGAAATCCGAGGGCAGTTCGATCACCGAAGGCATCGGGCAGGGGCGGATCACCGCCAACCTCCAAGGCTTTACACCCGATTTTGCCTTCCAGATCCCCGACGAGGACGCACTGCCGATCGTATTCGACCTGATCCAGGAGGAGGGACTTTGCGTTGGCGGTTCGACCGGTATCAACATTGCCGGCGCCATTCGCCTGGCGCGCGAGCTAGGCCCCGGCCAAACCATCGTGACCATGCTTTGCGACTACGGCACGCGCTATCAGTCGAAGCTGTTCAATCCTGAATTCCTGCGCGAAAAGAAGCTGCCGGTGCCGGGCTGGATGGAGCAACGGAGCACGATTTCGGTGCCGTTCGAAAGGGTCGCGTGATGGCGCACAAGACCGAAGCGCTGTTTCGTGACGACGCCTATCTGGGGACGGCCGACGCCACCGTCGTCGCAGTCAACGATCGCGGCGGCATCATTCTGGACCGGACCGTGTTTTACGCCACATCGGGCGGGCAGCCGGGCGACACTGGCAGCCTCGAACGCGCCGACGGCACCGGCATTGCGATTGCCGCTACGATCACCGGCGAAACCAAGGACGAGATCATCCATGTGCCGGCGCCGGAGCAGGCGGTTCCACGGTTGGGCGAGCGGATGAGGCTCGCCATCGACTGGCCGCGGCGGCAGCTGCTGATGCGGATGCACTCGGCCTGCCATCTGCTTACCGTCGTCTGTCCGTTCCCGATCACCGGTGCCGCGGTTTCCGAGGACGACAGCCGTATCGATTTCGACATCCCGGATGCCGGCTTCACCAAGGAAGACGTGACGGCCAGGCTGATGGAACTGGTGCGGGCCGACCACCCGATCTTCACCCGGCTGATCTCCGACGAGGAGCTGGCATCCAATCCAAGCCTGGTGAAATCCAAGAATGTGCGGCCGCCGGCCGGCACGGGAAAGATCAGGCTGGTCTGCATCGGCGAGAATGCTTCGGTCGACAGCCAGCCTTGCGGCGGTACCCATGTGAGGAGCACCGGCGAAATCGGCGAGATCCATATCGGCAAGATCGAGAAGAAGGGCCGCGAGAACCGGCGCTTCCGCATTCGCTTTGGCCCGATGCCGCCAGCCTGATATAGGACTGGGACAGGCGGGACAGGAGAGAAAAGATGGCCGACGACAGTCCTTTCACCATCGATGCCGATTGGTTGCAGAAGCGGCTCGGCGAGCCTGGGCTGACGATCGTCGACGCGTCCTGGTATCTGCCGGCGCAAAAGCGCGACGCGCGCGCCGAGTATGACGCAGCGCATATTCCAGGCGCCCGCTTCCTCGACCAGGATGCGGTTTCGGACCCCGACGCGGCTCTGCCTCACACGCTGCCGTCGCCGCAGCATTTTGCCCAATATGTCGGCGCGATGGGCATTTCGGCCGACGACACGATTGTTGTCTATGACGGGCCAGGGTTCTTTTCTGCACCGCGCGCCTGGTGGTTGTTTCGCGTTATGGGCGTGTTCCAGGTCTATATACTCGACGGCGGTTTCGATCGTTGGAAAGCCGCCGGACGGCCGGTGACGGCGGAGCCGACGAAGATCGCGCCTTGCGTGTTTTATGCCAACTTCGATGCCGCCCGCGTCGCCAGCCTTGCCGACATGCGCCGGATCGTCGAGACGGGGGAGAGCCAGATCGCCGACGCACGCTCGCCTGGCCGTTTTGCCGGCACCGAGCCGGAGCCGCGCCCCGGCATCCGCTCCGGCCACATGCCGGGCGCGCACAACGTGCCGTTTTCGGCGCTTTCGGAAAACGGCGAATTGCTGCCCAAGGACAGGCTGCGCAAAGTGATCGAGGAGGCCGGCATCGATCTGTCGAAGCCGGTCGTCACCTCCTGCGGTTCGGGGGTCACCGCGGCAGCCATCACGCTGGCCCTGGAGACGCTTGGCCATGCCGAAAACAGGCTTTACGACGGGTCATGGACGGAATGGGGTGGGCTTTCCGACACGCCCGTCGTGACGGGCAAGGACCGACGGTGATGAAAAACGGAGCGCTGGAAGACATCGACGTCACCGTGACGTTTCTCGAAATGCATGTGCCGCCTGCCTATTCGCCGCCGCTGCCGTACAACCGCCAGATCGCGCTGCTCAAGACCAAAGACATTCCGCTGCATTTCTACCGCTATTTGATGGATCGGGTCGGCCGCAAATGGCACTGGGTCAACGTGCTGAGACTGAATGACGAGGAGCTTGCGGCGGGCATCCACCGCGAGGACCGCGACATCAGGGTGCTTTATCTCGACGGCGCGCCGGCCGGCTTCTTCGACCTCAAGCCGCATCTGCCGGAGGAAGTGGAACTCGCTTATTTCGGCATGATGGAGCACGCGACCGGGCAAGGCATTGGCCGCTGGTTCCTCGGTGCGGCAATCGCCGCAGCCTGGGCGCACGGACCCAAGCGGGTGACGGTGCAGACCTGCACCCTTGATCACCCAGCAGCCTTGCCGCTTTATCAAAAACTCGGCTTCACGCCGGTGGCGCAAAAAAAGGAGGTCGTACATCCGATGCCTTTTGCCGAGCGCGCGGCCAGCGTCATGCGGCCCTGATTTTCAGGCTCGTTCATCCAAGCTTCAGCTAGTCTTTGCCATCTTGTCGGCATCACAATGCGGCCGAGGGCCGAAGGAGAAAAGACATGCTGACCCGACGCACATTTGCCGCCGTGCTGGTTGCGGCACTCGCCATGCCGACCCTTGCCGTTGCCCAGGCGACCACGCCTTCGGCCGCCACGATCGAGCGCCAGCTTGAAGCCGCGCCCCGGGTGAAGCTGCGCCCGAATCAGCGCGTCACCATCCGCGAATTCAAGAAGCGGCCGGACTTGCGGCGCATGGCCCGCTCTATCGATATCCAGTCGATCAATTTCGCCTTCGGCTCGGCTGCCATTTCCGAATCGCAATACGCCAAGATCGAAAACATCGCCGATGCACTTCAGCGCATTCTGCGGCGCGATCCGGGTGCCCGCGTGCTGATCGAAGGCCATACCGATGCTGTGGGCTCCTTCCAGTCGAATCAGATTTTGTCCGAACAACGTGCCGCCTCGCTGAAGCGCACCTTGCTGCGTGAATTCGGTGTGCCGGGCTATGCGCTCGAAACCGTCGGCTACGGCGAGGAGTTCCTGCTCGTGCAGACGCAGAATGAGAACTGGCGAAATCGCCGGGTGACGCTGCGCCGCTTCGACGACTTCATCCGTTAAAATGATCTAGCCGTTCAGGGTCTGGATCAATATTCAAAGGCGAGCCCGACTTGAATGAGCCGGGCTCTTTCCATATCGCTGTCGTCTAAAAACCGATGGTGATGGAGGATCGCACGATGGCAATTCGCGTGGTAATGGCCGGCGCGACCGGTTGGGTCGGCAAGGCGCTGGTTCCGGCGATCGGGGCGCAAGGTGACATGGCGCTGGCCGGGGCTGTGTCACGTAGCGGCGCGGGGCAGGATTCCGGCCTGCTGGTTGGCATGCCGGCTAATGGTATCTCCGTTTCGGCCTCGCTGGCCGAGGCGCTGGAGGCGCCGTCGGACGTACTGGTCGACTTCACCAAGCCACATGTCGTGAAAGACCATGTGCTGCTCGCCATCGACAAGGGACGGCACGCTGTGATCGGCACATCGGGACTGGGTGCTGCCGACTATGCCGACATCGACGCCGCGGCGCGCGCCCACGGCGTCGGCGTCGTTGCCGCCGGCAACTTTTCCATCACCGCTACGCTGATGAAGCGGTTTGCACTTATGGCGGCAAAATACGTGCCGGATGTCGAGGTCATCGATTATGCCAGTGCAAAGAAGCCCGACGCGCCCTCCGGTACCGCGCGGGAACTTGCTGAAGCGCTGGCCGACATCCGCAAGGCTTCGACGGCAAAGCCGGTCTCCGAGGTCTCCGGCGTGCCGGCTACACGCGGTGCTGCGGTCGGCACGGGCGAGGGTGTGCAAGTGCACGCCCTTCGCCTGCCGTCCTACATCCTGTCCTGCGAGGCGTTGTTCGGCCTGCCAGACGAGCGGCTGACTATCCGCCACGACGCCGGCTCGTCCGCGGCGCCTTACGTGGCGGGCACGCTGCTCGCCATCAGACGGGTACAGCAGATCAAGGGTCTGGTTCGCGGTCTCGACGCGCTGATGGACTGATCCATTTCGGCAGGAATCGGGTGGGAAGCTCTGTCTTGCGAGCATAATTTCCGGTCAACGACACCGGAGATTTAGCCATGACGCTGAAATTCAAAGCCTTGCCAACCGATGCGGTCCGCGCACTTCAGCGCGGCGGGCCTGATGCTTATGGCTTGAAGCCAGAGCGGAAGATTTCGGATGGCGACGGCGTGCCCTGCCGTCATTGCCTGAAGAATGTTGCTGCGGGAGAAGCCTATCTTGTTCTGGCCTATCGGCCTTTTCCGGAACTGCAGCCTTATGCCGAAACCGGGCCGATCTTTCTGCATGCGGAGGAATGCGAACGCGCCGCCGAGGGGAAAACGCCTCCCGATATGCTCGAAAGCGGCGAATACATCGTGCGCGGCTACGGCAAGGACGACCGCATCGTCTATGGCAGCGGCGGCGTCATTCCGACCGATGCCATCGCGGCACGGGCGGAGACGTTGTTCGAAAGCGACGACATTGCTTACGTCCACATCCGCTCGGCGCGCAACAATTGCTATCAGTGTCGGATAGACCGGGTGTAACCGGATAGGCTGCACCGGCTTGGGCTGTCGTACTCCCGTCGTATTCTTGCGATAGAGAGGGATGGTCGATCGATTTGCCGACCGCGGATGAACCGGCGGAAATCTCGACAACCGAGGAAGCGGGGCTTTGGCTCCGCTTTTTTGTTGTCGGGTTATTCCGCGCGCCCGACACTTTTCAGTTTTTCGACATAAGAAAAACCCGTCGGACGAAACCGACGGGCACTGGAGAGGCAGATTCGGACAGCTCAGGCCGCGAGAACGGCCTTCGGCTCGACCAGCTCATAGCCGAGTGCTTCGGCCACTGCGCGATTCGTGATCTTGCCCTTGTGGACGTTCAGCCCGTTGCGCAGATGGTGGTCGTCTACCAGCGCCTTGAGGCCCTTGTCGGCGAGCTGCAGGCCATAGTGCAGCGTCGCATTGTTGAGCGCGTGGGCCGATGTGACCGGCACCGCACCCGGCATGTTGGCGACGCAATAGTGGATGACGCCGTCGACCGCATAGGTCGGCTCGGCATGGGTGGTGGCGTGCGAGGTCTCGAAGCAGCCGCCCTGGTCGATGGCGACGTCGACCAGCACGGCGCCTTTCCTCATGCCCGAGAGCATTTCGCGCGTCACCAGCTTGGGCGCGGCTGCCCCCGGGATCAGCACGGCGCCGACGACGATGTCAGCCGAAAAACATTCTTCCTCCAGCGCCTCAACGGTCGAGTAGCGGGTGTGGACGCGGCCTCCAAAGATATCGTCGAGCTGACGCAGGCGCGGGATCGAGCGGTCGATGATGGTGACGTCGGCGCCAAGCCCGGCAGCCATCCGTGCAGCATGCAGGCCGACGACGCCGCCACCGAGCACAGTGACCTTGCCGGGCAGCACGCCGGGCACGCCGCCAAGCAGCACACCGCGGCCGCCATTGGCCTTTTGCAGCGCCGTGGCCCCCGCCTGGATCGACAGGCGGCCGGCAACTTCCGACATCGGTGCCAAGAGCGGCAGGCCGCCGCGCTCGTCGGTGACGGTCTCGTAAGCTATTGCGGTGACGCCGGAGGCCAGCAGGCCCTTGGTCTGCTCCGGATCCGGGGCGAGATGCAGATAGGTGTAGAGGATCTGGCCGTCGCGGAGCTGAACCCATTCGTTGGGCTGCGGCTCCTTGACCTTCACGATCATGTCCGACTTGGCAAACACGTCGGCGGCCGTCTTGGCGATCGTGGCGCCGGCGGCGCGGTACGCGTTGTCGTCGGCTCCGATGCCGGCGCCGGCGCCGGTCTCGATCAGCACTTCATGGCCATGCGCGACATATTCGCGGACCGAGCCCGGTGTCAGGCCGACGCGGTATTCATGGTTCTTGATTTCCCGGGGGCAACCGACGCGCATCTTTTTTCTCCTGATCCGGCCCTTTTAGGGCCTGTTCCCTGTCTAGAGATAGTGAACCACGAATCGTTCGGTAAGTGTTTGCGAATGCGCTTGCCTAAGAGACTACTGTTCGATAATCGTTGCGCGAAACAGTAGAATTATCGCAGGAACCCGCAAAAATGCCGCTCGACAGGATTGATATCGCCATTCTCGAGACATTGCAGAAGGATGGGCGGATACCCAATGCAGCGCTCGCCGAAAAGGTCGGCCTGTCGCAGTCGGCCTGTTCGCGGCGGCTGGACAATCTGGAGAAATCCGGAACCATCCGCGGCTATCACGCCCGGCTGTCCAACGCTGCACTTGGGCACCAGATGACGGCGATCGTGCATATATCGCTGTCCGGGCAATTCGAGAAGACGTTGTCGGATTTCGAAGCAGCGATAAAGCGCTGCCCGAACGTCCTGTCCTGCCATCTAATGTCGGGCGAGTATGATTACATCCTGCGCATCGCGGCGAAGGATCTCGTCGACTACGAACGCATCCACAAGGAGTGGCTTTCGGCAATGCCGCATGTGACGAAGATCAATTCGTCCTTTGCCTTGCGCGAAATCGTCGATCGCACGGCCGTTGGAATGAAGCCTGAGCTAGCCTAGGCCCCGAACTCGCCTAAGCCCCGAACTCGCCTAGGCCCCAAACTCGCCTAAACGTTGAATGACTCGGTCACCACACGGTCCATCGGAATATCGTGCGGCTGCGGGTAGATGGTCACGATGCGCTGCAACTCGTAGCCGACGCCGATGACCAGCGGCTTGAACGGCATCGCGGCAAGCGTGCGATCGAAGAAGCCGCCGCCATAGCCCAAGCGAAAATGTCCGGGATCGATGCCGACGATCGGCGAAATGACGATGTCGGGCAGTACCGGATCGCCCTCGGCCGGTATCGGGATATTCCAGACGCCCTTCTCCAGCCGGTCTCCGTGGGTATAGGCGCGAAAGACAAGCGGCCGGTCTTTCTCCACAACGACGGGCAACGCCGTTCGGCCACCCCGCGTGTTAACGGTTTCCATCCACGGGCGCAGGTCCGGCTCGCCGCGAAACGGCCAGTAGAGGCTGACCATGCTTCCGGCGATGTCGCCGATCACCGCGTCGAGACCCTCGGCAATGCGCTGCGACATGGCTGTGCGCATGTCGGCGGAAACGGCAAGGCGGGATGCGATCAACCGCTCGCGCTCGGCCTTGCGCCAGCGCCTGACATCGGTCCATTCGGATAGCGGCGCTTGGAACTCCGGATCGAGCTCGTGCATAAAACAAGGCGGCGAGGCGTACTGCCCTGAGCCTTCATCTTCATCCTTAGCCATGATTCACCTGCAATATACTGTTCCGACCAAGCCCTATCCGGGACGTAGGCTATATCCGGGAATGAGTCTGCAGCATGCGTATTCACGACATCAGGCGACGAGTCCCAGGCAGGTGCAGCGCAGGCATTGCTGCACTGCACAAGGATACTTACATCAGCCTTGGCGAGAGGGATGAGTGAGATGAACACAGCCAACCATCACGTCGTCGTCGTAGGCGCCGGATTCGGCGGCCTCGAATTCACCCGCGCACTTACTGGCGCGCCGGTGCGCATCACCATGATCGATAGGCGCAATCATCACCTCTTTCAGCCGCTACTCTACCAGGTGGCGACGACGGCGCTGGCAACCTCCGAAGTCGCCTGGCCGATCCGCCATCTCCTGCGCAAACGCAAGGACGTGACGACGCTGCTTGCGACCGTGACTGGCATCGACCGCACCGGCAAGCGCGTGCTGCTGCAGGATGGCGGAGCGGTCGCCTACGACACGCTGCTGCTGGCCACCGGTGCGCGGCACGCCTATTTCGGCCATGACGAATGGGAGCCGTTCGCGCCGGGCCTGAAGACGCTGGAGGACGCCACCACCATCCGACGGCGTATTCTTTTGGCTTTCGAGCAGGCCGAGCGGGAAACCGATCCCGCCAAGCGCCAGGCACTGCTGACGCTGGCGATCGTCGGCGGCGGGCCGACCGGCGTGGAATTGGCCGGCACGATTGCCGAACTGGCGCATGACACGCTGCGCGGCGAGTTCCGCAACATCGACACGCGCGAGACGCGTGTGGTGCTGATTGAGGCCGGCGACCGCGTTCTTGCCAATTTCGCGCCGGAGCTCTCCGTTTATGCAATGAAGGCGCTCGAACGACTCGGCGTGACCGTCGAACTCGGCCGGGCGGTTACACGCTGCGATGCTGAGGGTGTCGTCTTCGGCGACAGGCATTTGCCGGCCAGGACAATTCTTTGGGCGGCGGGCGTCGCCGCTTCGCCGGCCGCCGAATGGCTCGGCACGGCAGCGGACCGCGCGGGCAGGGTGCTTGTCGAGCCCGACCTCACTGTGCCGGGAAACCCGGAGATTTTCGTCATCGGTGACGCAGCACACGTCCTGCGGCCGGATGGCCGGCTGGTGCCGGGCGTCGCGCCCGCCGCAAAGCAGCAGGGACGGCACGTCGCCGCGACGATCAAGGCCAGGCTCGCCGGCGAAACAACGGTACGTCCGTTCCGCTACAGGCATGACGGCGATTTGGCGACGATCGGCAAGCGCGCCGCGGCCATCGATTTCGGCTGGATCAAGCTCACCGGCCGGCTTGCCTGGTGGCTATGGGGCTTGGCGCATATCTACTTCCTGATCGGCTTCCGTAACCGGCTTGCGGTTTCCCTGAGCTGGCTATGGATCTACTTCACCGGTCAGCGCAGCGCTCGGCTGATCACCCAGGGCGACGACGACAAGGGCTGATTGTTCGCTGCCGGACGTTCATCGGCGCGTCACCTCCTCTTGATGGAATCGACTTCTGGACTCGGCTGGATTTCGGCGCGAAGCTTTGCTTCGGGCAGGACTTGTCACGTCGTGGAAGAAAGAGAAACGAATGTCCCAATTGCGCCACCTCGTCTCACGCCGCGATTTCCTCGCCGGCGTCGCCACCGGCGGAGCGCTGATCATGCTGCACCCGTTCTCCGCCCGGGCTCAAGCCAATCAGGCGCATCTGAGGATTATGGAGACGACCGACATCCACGTGAACGTGCTTCCTTACGATTACTACGCCGACAAACCTAACGACACGATGGGGCTGTCGCGAACGGCATCATTGATTGAAGCCGTGCGCAAGGAAGCAACCAACGCGATGCTGATCGATAATGGCGACATTCTGCAAGGCAACCCGATGGGCGACTACTTCGCCTACGAGAGGGGCATGAAGGACGGCGATCTGCATCCGGTCATGAAGGGCATGAACCTGCTCGGCTACGAATGCTCGACGCTCGGCAATCACGAATTCAACTACGGCCTGTCGTTCATGGACAAGGTGCTGGCCGGAGCCAATTTCCCGTTCGTCTGCGCGAATTTGATCCGCGGCACGGAGCTTGCCGCGAACCCGCGCGAAGACAAGCTTTATCTCAAACCTTACGTCATCCTCGACAGGAAGATCAAAGACGGGTCGGGCGCCGAGCAGCCGATCAGGATCGGCATCATCGGCTTCGTGCCGCCGCAGATCATGGTCTGGGACCTGAAAAATCTCGAGGGCAGCGTCAAGACGCGCGACATCGTCGAGGCGGCCAAGGCGTGGGTGCCGCAGATGAAGGAAGAAGGCGCCGACATCATCATTGCGCTCTCCCATTCCGGCATCGACGCGAAGCAAGGCGACATGATGGAGAATGCCTCCTTCTTCGTTGCCGGTGTCGAAGGTATCGATGCGGTGTTCACGGGCCACCAGCATCTGGTCTTCCCTGGTAAGAAGGACTTTCAGTCGCTGGAGGCCGTCGATACGGCGAAAGGCACGTTGCAAGGCAAGCCCGCCGTCATGGCCGGCTTCTGGGGCTCGCATATGGGGCTGATCGATCTGTTGCTGGAGCGCGACGGATCGACATGGAAAATCGTCTCGGCGACCTCTGAGGCCAGGCCTATCTTTGAGCGGGCCGACAAGACGAACAAGCCGACCGTCGCTGACGACCAGCGCATCGTCGACGCGCTCAAACAGGACCACGAGGCGACGCTTGCCTATGTGCGTCGGCCGGTCGGCAAAACCTCGGCGCCGCTCTATTCCTATTTTGCGCTGGTCGCCGACGATCCATCGGTGCAGATCGTCAGCCAGGCGCAGACCTGGTACTTGAAGGACATCCTGAAGAACACCGAGTGGAAGGATATGCCGCTGCTGTCGGCGGCGGCACCGTTCAAGGCGGGCGGGCGCAACGGCGCAGACTATTACACCGACGTGCCGGTGGGCGATATCGCCATAAAGAACGTCGCCGACCTCTATCTCTATCCAAACACGGTGCGCGCCGTCGAAATCACGGGGGCAGAGGTGAAGGAATGGCTGGAAATGTCGGCCGGCATCTTCAACCGGATCGAGCCGGGCAAAGCTGACCAGGCGCTCATCAACACCGACTTCCCGTCTTATAATTTCGACGTGATCGACGGCGTCACCTACCGGATCGACCTGTCGCAGCCACCGAAATATGATTCGAAGGGCGGGCTGGTGAACGCCGGCTCGAACCGCATCATTGACTTGATGTTCGACGGCAAACCAATTGATCCCATGCGGAAATTCGTCGTCGCAACCAACAACTACCGGGCCGGCGGCGGCGGCAATTTCCCGGAGATCAATGCCTCGAAGATCATCTACGAAGCGCCCGACACCAACCGCGACGTGATCGTGCGCTATATCGTCAGCAAAGGCACCATCAACCCGTCGGCGGATGCCAACTGGTCGTTTGCGCCGCTGCCGGAAACCAGCGTCGTGTTCGAGACCGGCGCCAAGGCGAGAGAATTTATTGCGCAAGTGAAGTCGCTGAAGATCGAGCCGGCGGGCGAGGGCGAAGCGGGGTTTTCCAAATACCGCATCACTCTTTGAGGCGAGGATTTGAGCGTCGGCTCGAAACTGTCTCAGCGTTAAGATACTGTCCCGATACGGCCGATCCGTTTGAGGCAGGCAGCCTCTTCAGGCAGGTGGTGCGAAACGCCGCTTGACGGCAGGCATGACCAGATCCAGCGCATCCGTCGAAATCCCACCGGAATAATCGTCCGGCAGTTGGTCGATCGAGGCGGGGTCGTCGAGGCCTTGTGAAAAGCCGCCGCCGGAATAGGGACCGAGCAGGTAGACGCGGCTGCCGACGCTGTCCATACGGTCGAGAAAACGGGCGGGCCAGCCCCACATCCACTTTGCGACATTGACGGGGATGAGCAAGGTGCCCTGGCGGCAGGCATCCGGAACGTAGCCACTCCAGCCGAGCGCAGCATAGCGAAGAATGCAGCGCGTCAGGGATGCGCGGCTCAGCGTATGCATGTCCGGCAACGCTGCCTTCACTGCTTCTATAGGCCTGTCGCCGCCATAGACCGTCAGATTGGCGCGCTCGGCCGGCGTCAATATGGCGAGCCAGGCGGCCAGCATCTCGCCTTCCTTGGGATCGTTGCTTTTGATGTTGATATTGAAACGCCGGTTCGGGAAGCGCTGCAAGACTTCATCCAGCGACGGCATGATGCCGACACCCTTGCCGCGAAACGGAAAGGTCTTGCCGCCATCGGCAGTGTAGCCATAACCGATATCGAGCGTCTTCAATTCGGACATCGCATGGCGGCGCGTTTCTCCCTTGCCGTTGGTACGACAATCCAGCGTCCAGTCGTGGAAGACGGCGAACGTGCCGTCCGTAGTGGGATGGACATCGAGTTCGAGCGCGTCCGCACCGAGCGCGAAGGCGGCTTCCATCGAGGGAATCGTGTTTTCGAGGAAGGAATGGCGCGGCGTCAGCATGCGATCGGCCGTGCATGTTTCCGATCCGAGGTTCGTACGGTCGAAATCCTGAGCCAGGCCGCGATGGGCAAGCACCGAAGGGGTGCCGGCCGGCCGGCTCGACAGCAGCGAGGTGTTGTTGAGCCAGATGCCGCCTGCAGCGACAAGAATTGCAACGAGGGAGATCGTCCGTTTGCGCATGGTATGATTCCTGAAGCGGTCGTCGAAGCCGAGCGGGGTTATCTTTCCAAGCCGCCGGCAGCGGTATCGCCAGTTTGGCCAGCAAGCATTGCGGCAGACAGACCAAAGGCCGTTAAAATTCGGGAAGGGTCCCAGCAGGGCCGGAATCACTATGGTTGCAACCACCCATATGCGCTAGTTTTAGCCATGCGTTATGTCATCGTCATCACGGCCGTCACCTTTTTCCTGATCTGGGACGGCATTTACAACCAAGGCCGCTACCTCGACAGGACCATCAGGGAGGTGACGCGCGTCGTGCACTATGTAACCAGTATGGTGTAGTTTCTCTTCTTCGCCACGGTTCGCCGACGCGACATCCTGCCGATTGACGGCACGCTCCCGCTGACACAAAAGAACGCCGGTCCAACGGTCGAGGAGGCTGGGTTGATCCGGCATATCGTTTTCTTCAGCGCGCGGCGTAAAGTGGACGTCGAGGCAGTGCGTACGGGTCTGCTGGCGCTTGGCAAGATACCTCACTCGCGCCGTTTCGAGGTGACGCTCAACACCAAGGTCGATCCGCTCTCGGACGAAATCGATGTGGTCGTCTACGCCGAGTTCGAAGACGAGGCAGCGCTCGCCGCCTACAAGGCGCATCCGCTCTATGCAGAGACCACCAGCCGGGTAAAACCGCTGCGCGAATTGCGTTATTCGGCCGATATCGTCGCAAGTTGACCGCCCCCAAGGCAGATTTCACGTCGCGGAGCGGGGCCGCGCCGCAGCCCGATTCATTCCGTCTGAGCCGCGGAGGTCTCGGTCGGATCGACGCCCGGCCGCTTTGGCGCGTTCCAGATCAGCACGGCGATAACTGCTATCGCAATAACGGCCAGGGCAATGAAAAGGTCTCTTCCCCTGGCAATGAGCTAGGATGATTTTTGACGGCGGCAAGTCGGCTCCTCGCGGCCGGGCACTGCGATCGCCGCCGAGGTGCCGGCTAAGCCCTTGAACCATTTTCAGGAATGAGGCACACCGCGCGGGACATGACCGAGAACACCCCCGCAAGCCCTCATCCGCTCGATCACCTGGTGTTGCCGACCGCGAGCCTCGATGTTGCGCGGGCGCGCTTGACCTTGCTCGGCTTTACCGTTGCGCCGACGGGTATCCATCCCTTCGGAACGGAAAACTGTTGTGTCTTCCTCACCGACGGTACCTATCTCGAGCCGCTCGCGGTCGCCGACCGACAGGCCGTGGCAACGGCGATCGCGAACCGCAATGTCTTTGTCGCGCGGGATCACACCTATCGCGAAAGAAACGGTGATGAAGGATTTTCTGCCGTGGTGCTGGGCACCGAAAGCGCCGTCGCGGACCACGCGCGCTTCATCGAAGCCGGACTGTCGGCGGGAGACATGCTCAGCTTTTCGCGCGCCTTCGCTGATGCGACAGGAAAGAGCGACACCGCATCATTCAAGCTTGCCTTCGCGGCTCTAGGCAAGGCAACGGACGCTTTTCTCTTCGCCTGCGAACGGATCAATGCGCCGAAGGTCGACCGCACCGCTTTGCAGGCCCACGCTAATGGCGCAACCGGCATTGTCGAAGTCGTGGCAGTCAGCCGCGAACCTTCCGAACAAGGCCATGTGATTTCGATCGCAGCCGGGATGGAGGCGCAGAGCGGCACTGTCTATAAGCGGCCGAATGCCGCTGTGACCGTTCTGGATCCTGCAGCCTTTGCGGCACGCTTCGGCATTCCCGCCGGCGCGCCGTCTGAACTCCGCTTTGCTGGGATCGTCTTTTCGATTAGGCACTGCGACACCGTCGCAAAGCTGCTTGCAGCCAATTCCGTCAAACACGACATACGCGGCGGTGATATCATCGTGCCGCCGGCGCCAGGGCAGGGCGCGGCCTTCATTTTCCGGGAGATCGCATGAACAAGCTCAATCCTCTGATGCCAAATTCTCCCGTTGCGATCGGAAAGGTCATTTTCGGCAACAGCGCGCCCCTATCGCTGATCGCCGGTCCATGCCAGCTGGAATCGCGGCAGCACGCTTTCGACATGGCCGGTGCGCTGAAGGAATTGACCGAACGGCTCGGCATCGGGCTCGTCTACAAGACCAGCTACGACAAGGCCAATCGCACCTCGCTTGGCGGCACGCGCGGTGCGGGACTTGAAGCGGCAATGCCGATCTTCGACGATTTGCGCAAGAATTTTTCGCTGCCGATCCTGACCGACGTCCACACTGAGGAACAATGCGCGATCGTCGCGCCGCATGTCGACATTCTGCAGATTCCTGCCTTCCTCAGCCGGCAGACCGATTTGCTGATTGCTGCGGCAAGAACCGGCAAGGTGGTCAATGTAAAGAAGGGCCAATTCCTCGCGCCATGGGACATGAAGAACGTCGTCGCCAAGATCACCGGCTCCGGCAACGCCAATGTCTTGGTGACCGAGCGCGGCGCATCCTTTGGTTACAACACCTTGGTGTCCGACATGAGGGCGCTGCCGATCATGGCCGAGATCGGCGCGCCGGTCATTTTCGATGCCACTCATTCGGTGCAGCAGCCGGGCGGGCAGGGCGGTTCGTCTGGGGGCGACCGGCGCTTTGTCGAGACGCTGGCGCGCGCGGCTGTCGCGGTTGGCGTCGCCGGCGTCTTCATCGAGACGCACCAGGACCCCGACAACGCGCCTTCCGACGGCCCCAACATGGTGCCGCTAAAGGATCTTCCCGCATTGCTTGAACGGCTGATGGCGTTCGATCGCATCGCCAAGAGCGTGGGTTGAACCAGCAGTTGCGCCACAGCAGCGTCGCCAAGAAAACTTTGAAGAATTTCGAACCTGTCTGGAACCTTAGCCCGCGGCCCTCATTGTCAAAATCTAATGTCAACGACGACGAGGAGCACACCATGACGACCCAGACGGGACACACCGAAGCCATTGCCGCTTCGCGGGTTATCGGCACATCGGTCTACAACACGGAAGGCACTCATATCGGCGACATTGAGGACGTCATGCTCGACAAATTGTCGAACGGAATCATGTTCGCCGTGATCGGTTTTGGCGGATTTCTCGGCATTGGCGAGAAATACCACGCCATTCCGTGGGCGAGCCTTGATTATGATGAGAACAGGGGTGGCTATGTCGTGCCGTTCACCAAAGACCAGCTGATGGCCGCTCCTTCCTACTCGATCAACGAGCTGACCGGCGCCGACGGCGAGGCTGCACGTGACGCCTCATACAACTACTACAAGGTCGAGCCTTACTGGCACTGACTAAGTCTCCTGGAATCAAAAAGGCCCCCGGGAAATCGGGGGCCTTTCGATGTGGCGGGATGCTACTGCGCAATTTGCAGGGCCGGCAAAGGCGACGATCCCTGCGGGGGTTGCTGATTGTCGCACGACGTCAGGAACGCAGCCGCAATCAGGAACAAACTCACAATACCGCTCAACTGGGACATGGCGAAACTCCTCCTGTTTCGCCCCGCGCGACAACAGCCATAAACCAGAAACCGGCATGCCGCGCATGACAAATGATGACAGCGCTTTGTGCTTCGTGAATCCCAAGAGCGGCAATGGGCGCACGGGCAATATTTGCAAGTGCCCCGATTGCGTTTTGCAGCGCTTTGGCTAAGAGGTGCGCGACGCTTCAATCGATCAATCGGGGACATCGCAATGACGGCCATCATCGACATTGTCGGGCGTGAAATCCTGGACAGCCGCGGAAATCCGACCGTCGAGGTCGACGTCGTGCTCGAAGACGGCTCAATGGGCCGCGCCGCGGTGCCGTCCGGCGCATCGACCGGCGCGCATGAGGCGGTCGAACTGCGCGACGGCGGCCCCCGCTATCTCGGCAAGGGCGTGCTCAGGGCGGTTGAGGCAGTGAACGGCGAGCTGTTCGAGGCGATCGGCGGCATGGAGGCCGAGAATCAGATCCACATCGACCAAACCATGATCGAGCTCGATGGTACGCCCAACAAGAGCCGGCTCGGCGCCAATGCCATTCTCGGTGTGTCGCTGGCCGTGGCCAAGGCCGCGGCCGAAGCGGCCGGCCTGCCGCTCTACCGTTATGTCGGCGGCACCAAGGCGCATGTGCTGCCGGTGCCGATGATGAACATCATCAACGGCGGTGCGCATGCCGACAACCCGATCGATTTCCAGGAATTCATGATTCTGCCGATCGGCGCGCCGACGCTGCGCGATGGCGTGCGCTGGGGCTCGGAGATATTCCACACGCTGCGGAAGAGGCTGAAGGATGCCGGCCATAACACCAATGTCGGCGACGAGGGCGGCTTTGCCCCCAACCTGAAAAGCGCGCCGGCCGCGCTCGACTTCATCATGGAATCGATCGAGAAGGCCGGCTTCAGGCCAGGCGAGGAGGTCGCACTCGGACTCGACTGCGCGGCGACCGAGTTCTTCAAGGACGGCAACTACGTCTATGAAGGCGAGAAGAAGACCCGCGACCCGAAGGCGCAAGCCAAATATCTGGCCAAGCTCGCTGCCGACTACCCGATCATCACCATCGAGGACGGCCTGGCCGAGGACGACTGGGACGGCTGGAAAATGCTGACCGACCTCATCGGCAAGCAAACGCAGCTGGTTGGCGACGATCTGTTCGTCACCAACACGGCGCGGTTGCGCGACGGCATCCGCATGGGTGTCGCCAATTCGATCCTGGTCAAGGTCAACCAGATCGGCTCGCTTACCGAAACGCTCGACGCCGTCGAGACCGCGCACAAGGCCGGCTATACCGCGGTGATGTCGCACCGCTCGGGCGAGACCGAGGATTCGACCATCGCCGACCTCGCCGTTGCCACCAATTGCGGGCAGATCAAGACTGGCTCGCTGTCACGCTCGGACCGCATGGCCAAGTACAACCAGCTCATCCGCATCGAAGAGGAGCTCGGCAAGCAGGCGCGGTATGCCGGCAAGTCGATCGTTAAAAGCTGATTTTCGACAGAAAATCCGAGCGAGCGAGGGCGGGGAGATTCCCGCCCTTTTGCTTTCAGGGCTCCGAATCCAGCAATCCGTAACCGTCCATTAAGCACAATCGGGCGACAAAGGCGGCGCAGAGGATTCGGACCATGTGGACACGCCAGCACAAGCAAAGAAACACCGGCCGGCTGATCATCCCCTCGCTCTGCGTGGTGTTCCTGACCTATTTCGGCTTCCATGCCTATCATGGCGAGTTCGGCATCTATTCCAAGTATCGGCTCGAAGCCGAGACTGTCGCATTGCAGGGCAGGCTTGATGCCGTCAAGGCACGCCGGATCGACCTGGAGCGCCGCGTCCAGCTGATGCATGAGGGCACGCTCGAGAAGGACATGCTGGACGAGCAGGCGCGCAAGGCGCTCAATCTGTCCCATGCCGACGAGATCACCATCATGCTGCCGGTCGCAAGATAACGCAATTTCAGTTAATCGGCGATATTTGCAATGATTTTAGGCGCTTAGATGCATGACAGCCATGCGTTTTCGGCATGGCGAAAGCCTTCCCTGCATGTTAGCCTGCCTCAAATCGGTGGGAGAACTGATCTCCCTCGCTGTCCGCCAAGAGACGCCAACAGGGAGTGATGCATGGCCACCGCCGCCAGAAAAGCGCCTGCCAAATCCAAATCCGACGGCAAAACGATGGGCCTTTCCACCCCAAAGCCTGTTGAATTCACCAAAGACCAGGAGCTTGCCGCCTACCGGCACATGCTGCTCATCCGCCGCTTCGAGGAAAAGGCCGGCCAGCTTTACGGCATGGGCTTCATCGGCGGTTTCTGCCATCTCTACATCGGCCAGGAGGCGGTCGTTACCGGCATGAAGATGGCGCTGATCGATGGCGACCAGATGATCACCGCCTATCGCGACCATGGCCATATGCTGGCCATGGAGTTGTCGCCGCGCGGCGTCATGGCCGAACTGACCGGGCGCCGTAGCGGCCTGTCGAGAGGCAAGGGCGGCTCCATGCACATGTTCTCCAAGGAGAAGCATTTTTACGGCGGCCACGGCATCGTCGGCGCGCAAGTGTCGCTCGGCACCGGCATTGCCTTCGCCAACCGCTATCGCGGCAACAACAATATGACGCTGACCTATTTCGGCGATGGCGCCGCGAATCAGGGCCAGGTCTACGAAAGCTTCAATATGGCCTCGCTATGGAAGCTTCCGGTGGTCTACATCATCGAGAACAACCGCTACGCCATGGGCACCTCGGTCTCGCGCTCGTCGGCCGAGACGGATTTTTCGCATCGCGGCGCCTCCTTCAAGATTCCAGGCATCCAGGTCGACGGCATGGATGTGCGCGCCGTCAAGGCCGCCGGCGACCTCGCCGCCGAATGGTGCCGCGCCGGCAACGGGCCGCTCATTCTCGAAATGCAGACCTACCGCTACCGCGGCCATTCGATGTCGGATCCAGCAAAATACCGCTCCAAGGAAGAAGTGCAGAAAATGCGCTCCGAACGTGACCCGATCGAACAGGTCAAGGCACGGTTGCTCGACAAGAAATGGGCAAGCGAGGACGAGCTCAAGGCCATCGACAAGGAAGTCCGCGACGTTGTCGCCGACGCTGCAGAATTTGCCCAGAACGACGCGGAGCCGGATCCGTCCGAGCTCTGGACCGATATCGTACTTTAACGAGAGGGCAAGGACATGCCGATCGAAATTCTCATGCCCGCCCTCTCGCCGACCATGGAAGAGGGTAATGTTTCCAAGTGGTTGAAGAAAGAAGGCGACAAAGTCGCAGCCGGTGACGCCATTGCCGAGATCGAAACCGACAAGGCAACGATGGAAGTCGAAGCCGTCGATGAAGGCACACTTGCCAAGATCGTGGTTCCTGCCGGCACCGAAGGCGTCAAGGTCAACACGCTGATCGCTGTGCTGGCCCTCGATGGCGAAGACATCGACGAGGCGGGCGAAGGCATTGGCGAGGAGGCTGTCGAGTCGCAAGCGGCAGCGCCCGCGGCTGCTCCGGCCCCCGCGGCTGCTCCGGCCCCCGCTGCTGCTCCGGCCAAGAGCGAAGCGGCAACACCTGTTGCCGCCGCGCCCAAGCTGGAAATTGCCGCCGATCCGGACATCCCGGCCGGCACCGAAATGGTCTCGACCACGGTGCGTGAAGCGTTGCGCGACGCAATGGCGGAGGAAATGCGCCGCGACGGCGACGTCTTCGTCATGGGCGAGGAAGTCGCCGAGTACCAGGGCGCCTACAAGATCACACAAGGCCTGTTGCAGGAATTCGGTCCGAGACGCGTGGTCGACACGCCGATCACCGAGCACGGCTTTGCCGGCGTTGGTGTTGGCGCGGCGATGGCCGGCCTGAAGCCGATCGTCGAATTCATGACCTTCAACTTCGCCATGCAGGCGATCGACCAGATCATCAATTCAGCCGCCAAGACGCTCTACATGTCCGGCGGCCAGATGGGCGCCCCGATCGTCTTTCGCGGCCCGAACGGCGCTGCTGCCCGCGTCGCCGCGCAGCATTCGCAGTGCTATGCCGCCTGGTACAGCCATATTCCTGGATTGAAGGTGGTGATGCCTTATACCGCCGCCGACGCCAAGGGTCTGCTCAAGGCGGCGATCCGCGATCCGAACCCGGTCATCTTCCTCGAAAACGAAATCCTTTACGGCCACTCCTTCGACGTGCCGAAGATGGACGATTTCGTGTTGCCGATCGGCAAGGCGCGCATTCACAAATCCGGCAAGGACGTGACCATCGTCTCGTTCGGCATCGGCATGACCTACGCGATCAAGGCGGAGGCGGAGTTGCGCGGCATGGGCATCGATGCCGAGATCATCGACTTGCGCACTATCCGCCCGCTCGACTTCGACACGATCATCGCCTCGGTCAAAAAGACCAATCGCCTGGTGGTGGTCGAGGAAGGCTTTCCGCAGAACTCGGTCGGCGACCATATCGCCAATCAGGTCTCACAGCGCGCCTTCGATTTCCTCGACGCACCGGTCATTACCATTGCCGGCAAGGACGTGCCGATGCCCTATGCGGCGAACCTCGAAAAGCTGGCGCTGCCCAATGTCGGCGAGGTCGTCGAGGCGGTCAAAGCCGTCACGTATCGCTGAGCAGGGCGGGAGGACAAAATGCCGATCAACATCACCATGCCGGCGCTGTCGCCCACGATGGAAGAGGGCAATCTTTCCAAGTGGTTGGTCAAGGAAGGCGACAAGGTTTCGCCGGGCGACGTGATTGCCGAAATCGAGACCGACAAGGCAACGATGGAAGTCGAAGCCGTCGACGAAGGCACGGTTGCCAAGCTGGTGGTTCCGGCCGGCACTGAAGGCGTCAAGGTCAATGCGCTGATCGCGGTGCTGGCGGCGGAGGGCGAGGATGCTGCTTCTGCCGCCAAAAGCGGTGATGGCGCTGCGCCGGCAAAGGCTGAGGCGAAGCAGGAAAAAGCGCCAATCTCCCCACCCGTGGGGGAGATGTCGACGAAGTCGACAGAGGGGGGCGCTGTCCCTCCTGCCGCAGGGAGCGAGGCGCCCCCCCCAGGGCGGGCGGCCCAAACCCCCCCCCCGGGGGGGGGAAATCCAAAACCCCACCCCCCCCCAGTAGCCACCCCCCCGGCCCCCCCCCACCCCCAACCAA
>NZ_JAMYLU010000039.1:0-24118 GCF_040318135.1 Mesorhizobium sp. M1295 | reverse complement strand
GCCATGGAAGAGAAGCTGCGCTTCGCCATCCGTGAAGGCGGCCGCACCGTCGGTGCCGGCATCGTCGTCACCATCAAAGAGTAATCAACGCCGGCGTTGCCGGTCGAGATCGAATGCGAAAGGGCGGTCTTCGGGCCGCCTTTTTGATTCGAATAGATTAACCGCCTTGCTTCAAATCCTGTTGCAAGCGCCTCTGCCGTAACTAGTATAGGTTGCATCGAGGGGGCTGCCCGAATGGTTCCATGGCGCCGTTTGCATAGTCAGGCATTGTGGTCGTTAGGGCTGATCTGCCTGGTGTCGTTGCTCGCCTTGGGCCACGCTGCCTTCGCAGCCGATGCCAAGAAATCCACGCCGGAAAAATCCACGCCGGATCTCGGCCCGACGATGCGGTTCGTTGTCGTCCGCAGCAGCGCGCCGGGCTGCGAGCCGACCTGTCCGGAATGGATATCGGCGGAAGGCTCGATAGAAGCCGGCACGCCGGCCCTGTTCAAACGCACGCTGAAGGCGCTTGGCGGCCGAAAGCTGCCGATCGTCGTCGATTCCCCCGGCGGCAATGTCGAAGCGGCGCTGACACTTGGTCGCCTGATCC
This sequence comes from Mesorhizobium sp. M1295, assembly GCF_040318135.1. Taxonomy (NCBI): domain Bacteria; kingdom Pseudomonadati; phylum Pseudomonadota; class Alphaproteobacteria; order Hyphomicrobiales; family Phyllobacteriaceae; genus Mesorhizobium; species Mesorhizobium sp. M1295. Next base: position 23,529 of record NZ_JAMYLU010000039.1, on the reverse strand, counting down.
GCAAGAACAAGCTCGATATCGCCGTCGGCAAAACCCGGTTCGTCGGCTGTCTGCCAGATGTGAAAAACTGCAAGGAAAAGGACGGCAAGGGCGCCCGTTATTTCGGCAATGCCTATGCCGACGGCGCCATCTGCAATTCCGCCTGTCCGTTGATGTTTTCCGGTGGCATCCGGCGCGTGGTCGGGGAATGGGCCTTTCTCGGCGTCCATCAGATCACCACGACCTATATCCGGACGAAATTGCTGTACCGCACCACCTACCGCGTGGTGAAGGGTAAGAAGAAGATCCTCAGCACCAAGGTCGTCAGCCGGAAGAACGCCGGCAGCTACAAGACCTACGAGATGAACAAGCCGCTGGAGCGGAAGCTGGCGGCCTATCTGAAGGAGATGGGCGTCGGCCTGGGCGTGCTCGAGACCATGAAAGGCACGCCGGCCAGCAGCATCCAGCAACTGGTTCCCTACGACATGCTGCAAATGAATCTCGTCACCAGCTTGGATGCCGTCGACCTGCTGACCGCGCCAACCCTATGCAAATCCGATCCGTTGCCGGCGAGTTGTAGGGAGCTGCCGGCGCCGGCGAATGTCGCGAAGCCGGCCGGCGAAGTGGTGGCGAACGCCGAGCCTGCACCCGCAGGGCACGAAACCACGCGGCCGAAGGAGGCCGCAGACATGCGCTTCGTCCTGGTCCGCGGCAGCAATCCGCTTTGCAATCCCAACTGCCCGGAATGGATCTCGGCCGAAGGCACAATTACCGCCGACACGCCCGAAAAACTGCGCCAACTGCTGGACGGCGTCGGCGACCGGCGTCTGCCCATCGTCATCAACTCGCCGGGTGGTGATGTGCTCGGTGCTTTGGCGGCCGGAAGGCTGATCCGCGAACGCAAGCTCGACGTCACCGTGGCGCGGACGGATTTCATTGGCTGCGAACCGCGGCAGGCCGACTGCACGGCCGAAGACGGCGTCTATAACGGACTGACGGTCGATGCCGGCGGCGCGTGCGGCTCGGCCTGTCCGATCATGCTCGCCGGCGGTGTCAAACGCCTCGTCGGCCCGCGCGCACAGCTGAGCGTGCATTCGGTAGGGCAGGAGCAAAAGGTCAAGGCCTATCTCGAGGACATGGCCATCGGCCCCGGTCTGTTTGCCGCAATTCAGCTGAATTCAGTCGAACGGCAGCTCGAACTCGACAGGATGCTGAAATACGGGCTGACAACCGGGCATCAATCGGCAGACGAATTGACAGGCCCCGGCATCTGCAGATCGGAGCCACAGCCCGAGAACTGCCGCGAAGCCTCGGGCGCCAAGGCTCAGGCCAGCACGCCGGTCAAATCGTAAGGCGGGCTTGATAGCTGCGAGCTGATCGTGCCGATCGCCATGGACGAGAAGCTGCGCTTCGCCATCCGTGAAGGCGGCCGCACCATCGGTGCTGGCGTCGTCGTCACCATTATAGAGTGATCGGCGCCGGCATTGCCGGTCGAGATCGGATGCGAAAGGGCGGTCTTCGGGCCGCCTTTTTCGCTTACTGACTCGAGGCAGAACAATCTTGCGCGGGTGTTTCAAAGCTATTGCAACCACCATTGCCGCAACTATTATAGGTTGCATCAAGGGGGCTTTTGCCAAGCGTGGTTTCGGGACGCCGTTTAGATAGCGTGGCAAGGTGGTGGCGCGGGCTGCTGGTTATTGCCATGGCGATGGCTGCCTTCGCCGCAAAGGCCGAGGATGTCTTCCCGAAATGGTCCGATCCGACGACTTGGACCGATCCGAAGCTATTATCCGATGATCTCTCGCCGATGCGATTCGTCGTCGTGCGCAGCAACGCGACCGGCTGCGAGTCTAACTGTCCGGAATGGATTTCGGCAGAAGGCGCCATCGAAGCGGGCACGCCAGCGCAGCTCAAGCGCATATTGAAGACGCTCGGCCGCCGCAAACTGCCCATCATCGTCAATTCCCCGGGCGGCAATGTCGATGCTGCGCTCCAGCTTGGTCGAATAATCCGCAAAAACAAGCTCGATATCGCCGTCGGTACGACCAAGTTTTCCGATTGTTGGCCCGGGATGAAAGATTGCCGGGCCAATGACGGCAAGGGCGCAGCATATTTCGGCATTGCGTCTGACGGGGGTGCCATGTGCAACTCCGCATGTCCGCTGATGTTTGCCGGAGGCGTCGGACGCGTGGTCGGCGGTTGGGCCTATCTAGGCGTCCATCAGATCACTACGACCTATTTCCGCACAACACGGCACTATCGAACCACCTATCGAGTTGTGCGGGGCAAAAAATATAGGATCACCACAGAAACCATCACTCAAGACAATGCCGGCTACAAGACCTATGAGATGAGCAAGGCGCTTGAGCGGAAACTTTCGGCCTATCTCAGGGACATGGGTGTCGGACGGGGCGTAATCGACAGAATGAAGGCCACGCCCGCCAGCGACATCCGGCAGATCGCCCTCGACGACATGCTGACGATGAAGCTGATCACCAGCAGGGACTCCCTCGACATACTTACGCAGGCGGGCATATGCCAGCGGAGTCCTGCGCCGCCGAACTGCAGGGAGGTCCCTGCGAATGCCAAGCCGGCCAAGGTGGCAGCAATCGAAGCGAAGGCCGGACCGTCTCAGCCGGCTCAAGTCCCACTTTCTCAGCTGGCCAAGGAGGCACCTGCTCAGCCGGTCGAGGCAGTGCCAGGAAACGAGGCGCCGGACAAGGGCTTCATACTCGTTCGCGGCAGCGATCCGATGTGCGAGCCCCACTGCCCGGAATGGATGTGGGCTCGGCCGCTCGTGGCAGTGCCGGGGAACGGGGCACCCGAGATGCGCTTCGTTGTGGTTCGCCGCAGCAATTCGTCCTGCAATCCCGACTGCCCGGAATGGATCTCGGCACAAGGCGTAATCACGAGCCAAACCCCGCAGAAGCTGGGCCAGTTGCTCGCTACGCTTGGCAGCCGGCGGCTGCCTATAGTGGTGAGCTCGCGAGGCGGCGACTTGTTCAGCGCTCTGGCGATGGGGCGACTTATCCGTGAAAAGAAGCTCGACGTCGCCGTTGCCCGTACCGATTTCGTTGGCTGCGACCCGGAAGAGTGGAATTGCTTGGCCAAAGATGGCGCCTATGCCGGAGTGGCCAGCGATGCGAAAGGCGACTGCGATTCGGCCTGCGCGCTGATGCTGGCTGGGGGCGTCAGGCGGCTTGTCGGTCCACGGGCGCTACTCAGCCTTTACCTGATGGGACAAGCCCAGCTGATCAAGGCTTACCTTGACGAGATGGCAATCAACCGTGATCTGTTCATGACGCTTCAGCGCATTTCGGTCGAGCGTCAGCTCGAACCTGACGTGATGCTGAGGGCCGGACTGACGACTGGGCCGCAATCAGTGGACGAGCTGACCGGTGCCACCCTGTGCAGATCGGTGCCGAAGCCTGACAATTGCCGCGTGGTGCTCTCGCCCAATGCGCAGGCCGAGGCGCCCGCCAAATTGTAGGGGCGCGTCGGTTTCGGAAGCTGGCCATCGAGACAGGTTGAGCGATGCTGGATGTTTCCGCTATCGTCCGGCGTGGTAGAAGACCAGCCAGGCGAGGGATCGCAAATGAGCCAGGACGTCCCGACATTGTTCGAATGGGCCGGCGGCACCGAAGCGCTGAACCGCCTGACCCAGACCTTCTACGACAACGTCTCTCGGGATCCCATTGTCGGGCCGGTGTTCAAGCATATGTCGGCGGACCATCCGGCCCACGTCGCGGCCTTCATCGGCGAAGTTTTCGGTGGACCGAAAACCTACAGCGAAAAGCATGGCGGCCATCGCGAAATGGTGATGCATCACCTCGGCAAGCATCTGACGGAGGAGCAGCGCCGGCGCTGGATCAATCTCCTCGCCGACGCCGCCGACGAGATCGGGCTGCCTGACGATCCCGAATTCCGCTCGGCCTTCATGGCCTATATCGAATGGGGATCGCGGCTGGCCAAGATGAACTCCAACAAAGGTCCGACCTGCGATCCCGAGACGGAACCAATGCCGGTCTGGGGTTGGGGCGTGCCGGGCGGCCCCTACAAGCCGCCTTCGGGAAACTGACCGGGCGCGAATCGGTCGAAAACCCTGCCCGCCAGGAAAACGGGTGGCTATGGAGGTCTCGGTCCTCCAGGCTAACGGTTTAAAGTCGCCGTCGACTGGCGGGGCCTCACTAAAAACCGGAGACTTTGCGATGAGATCGGAAGGCAAGAAAAATTCAGGCAGCACCTTTGACGGCAACCGCGGAACCCGAAACCCGTTCGGTGTCATGGATGTCCCCACTCCCGACGACGAGGAGGTGTCGGCGTTCGCCGCCGGCGTAAAACTGGAGGGAGCTGCAAGCGATGAAAACGCCGAAGCCTGGGGCACCGAAAGCGACCGCGACCGCAACGACACCATCGAAGGCAGGTGGTCCAGCCGATGGAACGGCGGTGCCGACCCCACGATTCCAGGCGATAGCAAGGGTAAATGGAAGTCTGGCCGGGGCGAGCTGAAGACCGCGGGAGAGAGAGTTTACCTACTGTTCGATTGGCATGATGGCGTGCGCAAGGGGCTCATCGACGCGCGGCGCGTCAGTGCGAAAGGGCTGGTTGGAAAATATATCAATCTGACCGACCCAAAAATCGTGCGTCCCTGGGTCGGTTTGGTCGTCAGCAATCAACGGATCGACGGGAAATGGCCGGGAGGACGCCTCGACTTTCGAAGATGAAGGCTGGGCAGCGCACACCGCTCTTTACAGAGCGCGCGGAAGCTTTTAGGAAGCGCCTGCTGCGCCGACATGCGCATACGGGCATAGCTCAGTTGGTAGAGCGGCGGTCTCCAAAACCGCAGGTCGTAGGTTCGAGCCCTGCTGCCCGTGCCATTCCTACGAATGGATACCTAAAAAACGATTCTTTTGCAGCGCAGCCTTTGAAAACCGGCTTGTGACTTGCCATATAGCATAAGTTGCGGCATAAGGGCAGCATAGCCGGGACGGGACGACTGGATGGTTCCGAGGCGGCGTTTGGTCATAAAGCGGACACTTGCCACTTGCGTGGATCAAGAATCGGTTTTATGTAGACGAAACAGACACGCGACGCGTGGAGCTGGGAAGCCGGCTTTACGCGTCTGATTTGCATGGGCGAAATGATTGCGCTGATTCGGCGCGAACGCACGCTCAAGCGGCACGTCCCGGCCAGCGGGATCATCCAGGAGACCCGGCCAACGGGTCTTGCAGACAGAGCGGCATATGGCTTCGAAAACCACAAATCCTTTCACCTTTCTCCAGCAGGTTCGCGCGGAGACTGCCAAGGTCACTTGGCCGTCGCGGCGCGAAACGGTGATCTCGACGGTGATGGTCCTTGTGTTCGCGGTCATCGCGATGATCTTTTTCTTTACCGCAGACGTGGCCATGGGCTTTGCGGTCGAAAAAATCCTCGGCCTCGGACAGTAAGTCCGGCGATTACGGAGAAGTCTTAAAATGACCGCGCGGTGGTACATCGTCCACGCCTACTCGAACTTTGAAAAGAAGGTCGCCGAGGACATCGAGAACAAGGCCAAGCAGAAGGGCCTGTCCGCCGACATCGAGCAGATCGTGGTGCCGACCGAGAAGGTCGTCGAGATCCGCCGCGGCCGCAAGGTCGATGCCGAGCGCAAGTTCTTTCCGGGCTATGTGCTGTTGAAGGCCAATCTGACCGATGCCGTGTTCTCGCTCGTCAAGAACACGCCGAAGGTCACCGGGTTCCTGGGCGACTCCAAGCCGGTGCCGATCACCGAAGCCGAAGCCCAGCGTATCCTGAACCAGGTTCAGGAAGGCGTCGAGCGGCCGAAGCCGTCGGTGACGTTCGAGATCGGCGAAGCGATCCGCGTTTCGGATGGACCATTCGCGTCGTTCAACGGTTTCGTCCAGGAAGTGGACGAGGAGCGGGCGCGGCTCAAGGTGGAAGTATCGATCTTCGGGCGCGCCGTGCCGGTCGATCTGGAATTCGGACAGGTCGAGAAGGGCTGATCCGAAATCCCTGCACCGGTTTCGGCGGCAGGGAAGGCGGCGCGGAGATCGCGCGGCCAAAACGGGTGGGAGGCGAATGCGGCTTTAGCCGGCCGCGCGGACCGCACCACCAGACTGCAACCGCCGGCAAGACCGGCATGAGAAAAGGCAGGAAGAGAGATGGCTAAGAAAATTGCAGGCCAGCTCAAGCTCCAGGTTTCCGCGGGATCGGCGACGCCGTCGCCCCCGATCGGCCCGGCGCTTGGTCAGCGTGGCATCAACATCATGGAGTTCTGCAAGGCGTTCAACGCGCAGACCCAGGAAATGGAAAAGGGCTCGCCGGTTCCGGTCGTCATCACCTACTACCAGGACAAGTCGTTCACCTTCGTCATGAAGACGCCGCCGGTGAGCTACTTCCTGAAGAAGGCCGCGAACCTGAAGTCGGGCTCGAAGGAGCCGGGCAAGGTCAAGGCCGGCACGATCGGCCGCGACAAGGTGCGCGCCATCGCCGAGCAGAAGATGAAGGATCTGAACGCAAACGACGTCGAGGCGGCCATGCGCATGGTCGAGGGCTCCGCCCGCTCGATGGGTCTGGAAGTGGTGGGCTGAGATCATGGCAAAGATTGCAAAGCGTGTATCGCAGACCCGCGAAGGCATCGATCCCAACAAGGCTTACGCTTTGGGTGAGGCGCTGAAGCTGCTCAAGGATCGCTCCTCGGTGAAGTTCGACGAGACCATCGAAGTCGCGATGAACCTCGGCGTCGACCCCCGCCATGCCGACCAGATGGTCCGCGGCGTGGTCAACCTGCCGAACGGCACCGGCCGCAGCGTTCGCGTCGCCGTGTTCGCGCGCGGTGACAAGGCCGAGGAGGCCAAGGCCGCCGGCGCCGACATCGTCGGAGCCGAGGATCTGGTCGACATCGTCCAGAAGGGCACGATCGACTTCGACCGCTGCATCGCCACGCCGGACATGATGCCGCTGGTCGGCCGTCTCGGCAAGGTGCTCGGCCCGCGCGGCATGATGCCGAACCCGAAGGTCGGCACCGTCACCACCGACGTGGCCGCCGCCGTGAAGGCATCGAAGGGCGGCGCCGTCGAGTTCCGCGTCGAGAAGGCCGGCATCGTTCATGCCGGCGTCGGCAAAGTCTCGTTCGACGTCAAGGCGCTGGAAGAGAACGTCCGCGCCTTCGCCGATGCGGTGACCAGGGCAAAGCCCGCTGGTGCCAAGGGCAATTACGTCAAGAAGGTGTCGGTCACCTCGACGATGGGCCCGGGCCTCAAGCTCGACGTCTCGACGCTCGCAGCGTCCTGATACGAACAATTGGATCGGCCGCTAAGACGCTGATCCGTGAAAGAATTCCGGGCCTCCGACCTGTCGGCGGCCCGGTACCGGAAGTCGAAAGGCTTCCGGACATCCTGTCCGAGATTGCAGGCGGCCCCCAAGCCTTAGGTGATGTGGGCCTTAATTCATGTGGGCCTGCATGAGACGGGTGAAGACCGGACAAAGGAGCGAACGCTCCAATGAAAGGTTCGAACCGTGTTTGCCTTTTGTCTGCGCACCGTCCGGCTTGCCGGCAGGTGTGGCGAAAGGGGGCAGGATCCTCGAGCGTCGTTCGGGAGATCCGTTACTGGATGGCCCGGCCGGCAAAAGGCAACCCGACGCCTGTCCTTCGTAGAGGGCAGGGGTCAACTGGAGATAGGCAGTGGACAGAGCGGAAAAACGCGAACTCGTCACGGGCCTGAATGATGCGTTCTCAAGCGCTGGTTCAGTCGTCGTGGCCCACTACGCCGGTATCACCGTCGCGCAAATGAACGACCTTCGGTCGAAAATGCGCGCCGCCGGTGGCACCGTCAAAGTCGCGAAGAACCGTCTCGCCAAAATCGCTCTTCAGGGCACGGACTCCGCATCGATCATCGAGCTGTTCAAGGGACAGACGCTGATCGCCTATTCGGAGGATCCGATTGCGGCGCCGAAGGTCGCGTCCGATTTCGCCAAGGGAAATGACAAGCTCGTCATTCTCGGCGGCGCAATGGGCACCACCTCGCTCAACGCCGACGGTGTGAAGGCACTCGCCACACTTCCGTCGCTCGATGAGCTGCGCGCCAGGCTGGTTGGCATGATCGCCACGCCGGCAACCCGGATCGCCCAGATCGTCAATGCGCCTGCGGCTTCGGTCGCGCGCGTCATCGGCGCTTACGCCCGGAAGGACGAGGCGGCATGAGGCCGTTCCTCGCTATCACAAACACACGTTCGAACCTTATGAAGGAACATTGCAATGGCTGATCTGGCAAAGATCGTAGACGACCTTTCGAAGCTGACCGTCCTCGAGGCGGCCGAGCTGTCGAAGCTTCTTGAAGAAAAGTGGGGCGTTTCCGCCGCTGCTCCGGTGGCGGTTGCCGCTGCTGGCGGCGCCGCGGCCGCTGCTGCTCCGGTCGAGGAAAAGACGGAATTCGACGTCGTCCTCACCGAAGCAGGCGCTCAGAAGATCAACGTCATCAAGGAAGTTCGCGCCATCACCGGTCTTGGCCTCAAGGAAGCCAAGGACCTGGTCGAGGCGGCTCCGAAGCCGGTCAAGGAAGCTGTTTCCCCGCCCCCGTCGCACATGTAACCGCCCCCGCTGAACGCCGCCGGCGACATGGTCCACCTTATTACCGGTTGTTCCCCGGGGGCCGGGGGGGGGGCCGCCCGCCACTCCCTTCACGTCGAGGGGAGGCTCATGGCGCGAAGAGTGCGAAAACCTCTTTCCTGAGGGCCGCAAACCGGCCTTCAGGAAACGGGTTTTCTCCCGTTTCTGGCCCACCGCCAATTGGTGGTGGGTGAAAAGACAAGAAGCCGCCGACAGGCGGCGGGCAACAAGACAGGGCCGCCGAGGTGGCCCGAGATGCAAGGCGAGCCGCGGCGAGGCTCGTCCCGAGAATTGAGCTAAGGAGCGACGATGGCCCAGACCCAGACTTTCAATGGCCGCAGACGCGTACGCAAATTTTTCGGAAAGATCCCGGAAGTTGCGGAGATGCCGAACCTGATCGAGGTTCAGAAGGCATCCTATGACCAGTTCCTGATGGTGGAGGAGCCCAACGGTGGGCGTCCTGACGAGGGGCTGCAGGCAGTTTTCAAGTCGGTCTTCCCGATTTCCGATTTTTCCGGCTCCTCGATGCTGGAATTCGTGAAGTACGAGTTCGAAGGACCCAAATTCGACGTTGACGAATGCCGCCAGCGCGACCTGACCTATGCGGCGCCGCTCAAGGTGACGCTGCGCCTCATCGTGTTCGATATCGACGAGGATACCGGCGCGAAGTCGATCAAGGACATCAAGGAGCAGGACGTCTACATGGGCGACATGCCGCTCATGACCTTGAACGGCACCTTCATCGTCAACGGCACCGAGCGCGTCATCGTCTCGCAGATGCACCGTTCGCCGGGCGTCTTCTTCGACCATGACAAGGGCAAGTCGCATTCGTCCGGCAAGCTTCTGTTTGCCGCGCGCGTCATTCCCTATCGCGGCTCGTGGCTCGACATCGAGTTCGATAGCAAGGACGTCGTGCACGCCCGTATCGACCGCCGCCGCAAGATTCCGGTGACGTCGCTGCTGATGGCGCTCGGCATGGACGGCGAAGAGATCCTGTCGACCTTCTACAACAAAATCACCTACAAGCGCGCCGGCGACCATTGGCGCATTCCCTTCAACGTCGAGCGTTTCCGCGGCCTCAAGGCCGTTGGTGACCTGGTTGACGCCGACACCGGCGAGGTCGTCGTCGAGGCCGGCAAGAAGATCACTGCCCGCCAGGCCAGGGCGCTTGGCGAAAAAGGTCTTAAGGCGATCAAGGCGACCGACGAGGATCTGCTCGGCAACTACCTTGCCGAGGACATCGTCAACTATGGCACCGGCGAGATTTTCCTCGAAGCCGGCGACGAGATCGATGAAAAGACGCTGAAAGTGCTTCTCGGCACCGGCGATGACGAGATCAAGGTTCTCGACATCGATCACGTCAATGTCGGCGCTTATATCCGCAACACGCTCAACGTCGACAAAAACGAGAGCCGCCAGGACGCGCTGTTCGACATCTACCGCGTCATGCGCCCCGGTGAGCCGCCGACGCTCGAGACCGCCGAAGCCATGTTCAACTCGCTGTTTTTCGACAGCGAGCGCTATGATCTTTCTGCCGTCGGCCGCGTCAAGATGAACATGCGCCTCGAACTCAAGGCCGAGGATACCGTGCGCGTGCTGCGCAAGGACGACATCCTGGCCGTGGTCAAGACGCTGGTCGAACTGCGCGACGGCAAGGGCGAGATCGACGACATCGACAATCTCGGCAACCGCCGCGTGCGCTCGGTCGGCGAGCTGATGGAGAACCAGTACCGCGTCGGCCTGCTGCGCATGGAGCGCGCGATCAAGGAACGTATGTCCTCGATCGAGATCGACACGGTGATGCCGCAGGACCTGATCAACGCCAAGCCGGCGGCTGCCGCCGTGCGCGAGTTCTTCGGTTCCTCGCAGCTGTCGCAGTTCATGGATCAGACCAACCCGCTGTCGGAGATCACCCACAAGCGCCGCCTGTCGGCGCTTGGACCGGGCGGCCTGACCCGCGAGCGTGCCGGGTTCGAGGTGCGCGACGTGCACCCGACGCATTACGGCCGCATCTGCCCGATCGAGACGCCGGAAGGCCCGAATATCGGCCTGATCAACTCGCTTGCGACCTTCGCGCGTGTCAACAAATACGGCTTCATCGAGAGCCCGTACCGCAAGATCGTCAACGGCAAGCTGACCAATGAGGTCGTCTACCTGTCGGCTATGGAAGAGGCCAAGCACCACGTCGCGCAGGCCAATGCCGAGCTCGACAAGAATGGTCACTTCGTCGACGAATTCGTCATTTGCCGTAACGCCGGCGAAGTGATGATGGCGCCGCGCGAAAACGTCGATCTGATGGACGTGTCGCCGAAGCAGATGGTGTCGGTGGCCGCGGCCCTGATTCCGTTCCTTGAGAACGACGACGCCAACCGCGCGCTGATGGGCTCGAACATGCAGCGTCAGGCCGTGCCGCTGGTGCGCGCCGAAGCGCCGTTCGTCGGCACCGGCATGGAGCCGATCGTCGCCCGTGACTCGGGCGCCGCCATCGGCGCCCGCCGCGGCGGCATCGTCGACCAGGTGGACGCGACGCGTATCGTCATCCGCGCCACGGAAGATCTCGATCCCGGCAAGTCCGGCGTCGATATCTACCGGCTGATGAAGTTCCAGCGTTCGAACCAGAACACCTGCATCAACCAGCGTCCGCTGGTGCGCATGGGCGACCGGGTCAACAAGGGCGACATCATCGCCGACGGCCCGTCGACCGAGCTCGGTGATCTGGCCCTCGGCCGCAACGTGCTGGTCGCGTTCATGCCGTGGAATGGCTACAACTACGAGGATTCCATCCTCTTGTCCGAGCGCATCGTCGCCGACGACGTCTTCACCTCGATCCACATCGAGGAGTTCGAAGTCATGGCCCGCGACACCAAGCTCGGGCCGGAGGAGATCACGCGCGATATCCCGAACGTCTCGGAAGAAGCGCTGAAGAACCTCGATGAGGCCGGCATCGTCTACATTGGTGCGGAAGTGCAGCCGGGCGACATCCTGGTCGGCAAGATCACGCCGAAGGGCGAAAGCCCGATGACGCCGGAAGAAAAGCTGCTGCGCGCCATCTTCGGTGAAAAGGCCTCGGACGTGCGCGATACCTCCATGCGCATGCCTCCGGGAACCTTCGGCACCGTCGTCGAAGTGCGCGTCTTCAACCGCCACGGTGTCGAGAAGGACGAGCGCGCCATGGCGATCGAGCGCGAGGAGATCGAACGCCTCGCCAAGGACCGCGACGACGAGCAGGCGATCCTCGACCGTAACGTCTATTCGCGCCTTTCCGACGTTCTCGTCGGCAAGGAGGCGATTGCCGGGCCGAAGGGCTTCAAGAAGGGCTCGAAGCTGTCGAAGGACACGCTCGACGAGTATCCGCGTTCGCAGTGGTGGCAGTTTGCCGTGGAGAACGAAAAGCTCCAGAGCGAACTGGAAGCCCTGCGTGGCCAGTACGACGATTCCAAGAAGGCGCTCGAGCAGCGCTTCATGGACAAGGTCGAGAAGGTGCAGCGCGGCGACGAGATGCCTCCGGGCGTCATGAAGATGGTCAAGGTCTTCGTGGCCGTGAAGCGCAAGATGCAGCCCGGCGACAAGATGGCCGGCCGGCACGGCAACAAGGGTGTCGTGTCGCGGATCGTTCCGGTCGAGGACATGCCTTTCCTCGAGGACGGCACGCATGCCGACATCGTGCTCAACCCGCTGGGTGTGCCGAGCCGCATGAATGTCGGCCAGATCCTGGAAACGCATCTGGGCTGGGCTTGCGCCGGAATGGGCAAGAAGATCGGCGATCTGATCGATGCGTACAAGACGGCGGGCGACATCAAGCCGCTGCGCAAGACGCTTGAGAGCTTCATGCCGGCCAATGACCGCAACGAGCCGGTCCGCGAATATGACGACGAGAGCATCGTTCGCCTCAGCGAGCAGATGCGCCGCGGCGTCTCCATCGCGACACCGGTGTTCGACGGCGCGCACGAGGCCGACATCAACATCATGCTGGAGCAGGCGGGCCTGCACACCAGCGGTCAGTCGCAGCTCTATGACGGACGCACCGGCGAACCGTTCGATCGCAAAGTGACGATGGGCTACATATATATGCTCAAGCTTCACCACCTTGTGGACGACAAGATCCACGCGCGTTCGATCGGGCCGTACTCGCTCGTTACCCAGCAGCCGCTGGGCGGCAAGGCGCAGTTCGGTGGCCAGCGCTTTGGCGAGATGGAGGTCTGGGCGCTTGAAGCGTACGGCGCCGCCTACACGCTGCAGGAGATGCTGACGGTGAAGTCGGATGACGTCGCCGGCCGCACCAAGGTCTACGAGGCGATCGTCAGAGGCGACGACACATTCGAGGCCGGCATCCCCGAGAGCTTCAACGTTCTCGTTAAGGAAATGCGGTCTCTCGGCCTCAATGTCGAGTTGGAGAACACCAAGCTCGACGACAACCCGATCCGGCTGCCCGACGCGGCCGAGTAAGCAAGACGTCCGGCCGCGGCCTTCCCGCGACCGGACGCACCAAATTCTCGGCCGATGGCCGATCAAGTCGGCGGGCGTTTGGCCCGCGCTAGATGCAAGGGGTTTTCGAGGACCCCGAAAAGGAGAACGGCATGAACCAAGAGGTCATGAATCTCTTCAACCCCCAGGCGCCTGCGCAGGTGTTCGATTCCATCCGGATCTCGCTTGCCAGCCCTGAGAAGATTCTGTCCTGGTCATTCGGCGAGATCAAGAAGCCGGAGACCATCAACTACCGCACCTTCAAGCCGGAGCGTGACGGCCTGTTCTGCGCGCGCATTTTTGGTCCGATCAAGGACTATGAGTGCCTGTGCGGCAAGTACAAGCGCATGAAGTACAAGGGCGTCATCTGCGAGAAGTGCGGCGTCGAAGTCACGCTGTCGCGCGTCCGCCGCGAGCGCATGGGCCATATCGAGCTGGCGGCACCGGTCGCCCACATCTGGTTCCTGAAGTCGCTGCCGTCGCGCATCGGCACGCTGCTCGACATGACCCTGAAGGACATCGAGCGGGTCCTTTACTTCGAGAACTACATCGTCACCGAACCCGGCCTCACCGCGCTGAAGGAGCACCAGCTGCTCAGCGAGGAAGAGTACATGATGGCCGTCGACGAATATGGCGAGGATAGTTTCACCGCCATGATCGGCGCCGAGGCGATCCACGACCTGCTGGCCGGCATGGACCTCGAGAAGATCGCCGGCGATCTGCGTTCGGAACTGGCTTCGACCACCTCCGAGCTCAATCAGATGAAGTATCTGAAGCGTCTCAAGGTCGTCGAGAACTTCATGGAATCCGGCAACCGTCCGGAATGGATGATCATGAAGGTGGTTCCGGTGATCCCGCCGGATCTGCGTCCGCTTGTCCCGCTGGACGGCGGCCGTTTCGCTACGTCGGATCTGAACGACCTCTACCGCCGCGTCATCAACCGCAACAACCGCTTGAAGCGGCTGATCGAGCTGCGCGCGCCCGGCATCATCGTGCGCAATGAAAAGCGCATGCTGCAGGAAGCCGTCGATGCGCTGTTCGACAATGGCCGCCGCGGCCGCGTCATCACCGGCGCCAACAAGCGTCCGCTGAAGTCGCTGTCCGACATGTTGAAGGGCAAGCAGGGCCGGTTCCGCCAGAACCTGCTCGGCAAGCGCGTCGACTATTCCGGCCGCTCGGTCATCGTCACCGGTCCCGAGCTCAAGCTGCACCAGTGCGGCCTGCCGAAGAAGATGGCGCTCGAGCTGTTTAAGCCCTTCATCTACGCCCGTCTCGACGCCAAGGGTTACTCCTCGACCGTCAAGCAGGCGAAGAAGCTGGTCGAAAAGGAGCGTCCGGAGGTCTGGGATATCCTCGACGAGGTCATCCGCGAGCATCCGGTGCTGTTGAACCGCGCGCCGACGCTGCACCGCCTCGGCATCCAGGCGTTCGAGCCGATCCTGATCGAAGGCAAGGCGATCCAGCTTCACCCGCTGGTCTGCACGGCCTTCAACGCCGACTTCGACGGCGACCAGATGGCGGTCCACGTGCCGCTGTCACTGGAAGCGCAGCTCGAGGCTCGCGTGCTGATGATGTCGACCAACAACATCCTGCACCCGGCTTCCGGCGCGCCGATCATCGTCCCGTCGCAGGACATGGTTCTCGGTCTCTACTATCTGTCGATCGTCAACCAGAACGAGCCGGGCGAGGGCATGGTGTTTGCCGATATGGGCGAGCTCCAGCATGCGCTCGAGACCAAGGCGGTAACGCTGCATTCCAAGATCAAGGGGCGCTTCCGCACGGTCGACGCCGACGGTAAGGTCGTATCGAAGATCCACGACACCACGCCTGGCCGCATGATCATCGGCGAGCTGCTGCCGAAGAACGTCAACGTGCCCTACGAGACCGCCAACCAGGAGATGACCAAGAAGAACATCTCCAAGATGATCGACACCGTCTACCGCCATTGCGGTCAGAAGGAGACGGTCATTTTCTGCGATCGCATCATGGCTCTCGGCTTCAGCCACGCCTGCCGTGCCGGCATTTCGTTCGGCAAGGACGACATGCTGATCCCGGATGCCAAGATCAAGCTGGTGTCCGACACCGAGGCTTTGGCCAAGGAATACGAGCAGCAGTACAATGACGGCCTGATCACCCAGGGCGAGAAGTACAACAAGGTCGTCGACGCCTGGGCCAAGTGCTCGGAAAAGGTCGCCGACGAAATGATGGCCCGCATCAAGGCGGTCGAGTTCGAGGACAACGGCCGTCAGAAGCCGATGAACTCGATCTACATGATGTCGCACTCCGGTGCGCGCGGCTCGCCCACCCAGATGCGCCAGCTCGCCGGCATGCGCGGCCTGATGGCCAAGCCTAGCGGTGAAATCATTGAGACGCCGATCATCTCGAACTTCAAGGAAGGCCTGACCGTGCTCGAGTACTTCAACTCGACCCACGGCGCCCGCAAGGGTCTGGCCGACACCGCCTTGAAGACGGCGAACTCGGGTTACCTGACGCGTCGTCTTGTCGACGTGGCGCAGGACTGCATCGTCAACTCGCTCGACTGCGGCACCGACAAGGGCCTCACCATGCAGCCGATCGTCGATGCCGGTCAGGTCGTCGCTTCGGTTGGTCAGCGCGTTCTCGGCCGCACCTCGCTCGACGATATCACTCACCCGGTCACCGGCGAGGTTCTGGTCAAGGCCGGAACGCTGATGGACGAGCGTGACGTGGAACTGATCGAAAAGGCCGGTGTGCAGTCTGTCCGCATCCGTTCGGCGCTAACCTGCGAGGTCAGGGTCGGCGTTTGCGCGGTCTGTTACGGACGCGATCTGGCCCGCGGCACGCCTGTCAACCAGGGCGAGGCTGTCGGCGTCATCGCGGCGCAGTCGATTGGCGAGCCGGGCACCCAGCTCACCATGCGTACCTTCCACATGGGCGGCACGGCGCAGGTGGTGGATTCCTCGTTCCTTGAAGCCTCGTACGAGGGCAAGGTCGAGATCCGCAACCGCAACGTGGTGCGCAACTCCGACGGCCAGCTGATGGTCATGGGTCGCAACATGGCGGTGCTGATCCTCGACGAGGCCGGCAAGGAACGCGCCACGCACCGCGTCACCTACGGTTCGCGCATCTTCGTCGACGATGGCGACAAGGTGAAGCGCGGCCAGCGTATTGCCGAGTGGGATCCCTATACCCGCCCGGTCCTCACCGAAATCGAGGGCAGGGTGGCGTTCGAAGATCTGGTCGATGGCATTTCCGTTCAGGAAACCGCCGACGAATCGACCGGCATCACCAAGCGCGAGGTCATCGACTGGCGTTCGACGCCACGCGGCAACGACCTCAAGCCGGCGATCGTCGTCCAGGATGCCAAGGGCAAGGTCGGCAAGCTGTCGAAGGGTGGCGACGCCCGCTTCCTGCTCTCGGTCGAGGCCATTCTTTCGGTCGAACCCGGCGCACAGGTTCGCCCCGGCGACGTGCTGGCGCGTATTCCGATGGAAAGCGCCAAGACCAAGGACATCACCGGCGGTCTGCCGCGTGTGGCCGAACTGTTCGAGGCACGC
The DNA here is from genome assembly GCF_040318135.1 of Mesorhizobium sp. M1295. Taxonomy (NCBI): domain Bacteria; kingdom Pseudomonadati; phylum Pseudomonadota; class Alphaproteobacteria; order Hyphomicrobiales; family Phyllobacteriaceae; genus Mesorhizobium; species Mesorhizobium sp. M1295. The sequence goes on along the minus strand of NZ_JAMYLU010000039.1, from coordinate 6,942 downwards.
CGTCCGAAGGATCACGCCATCATCGCCGAGATCGATGGCACGATCCGCTTCGGTCGCGACTACAAGAACAAGCGCCGCATCATCATCGAGCCGCATGACTCGACGCTTGAGCCGGTCGAATACCTGATCCCGAAGGGCAAGCCGTTCCATCTCCAGGACGGCGACGTCATCGAGAAGGGCGACTATATCCTCGACGGCAATCCGGCGCCGCACGACATCCTGGCGATCAAGGGCGTGGAGGCGCTTGCCTCCTACCTCGTCAACGAGATCCAGGAGGTCTACCGCCTGCAGGGCGTGTCGATCAACGACAAGCACATCGAGGTGATCGTTCGCCAGATGCTGCAGAAGGTCGAGATCACCACGCAGGGCGATTCGACCTACATTCCGGGCGACCACGTCGACGTGATCGAACTGGAAGAGGTCAACGAGCGCCTGGTCGAGGAGGGCAAGAAGCCGGCCGAAGGCCAGCCGGTGCTGCTGGGCATCACCAAGGCCTCGCTGCAGACGCCGTCCTTCATCTCCGCCGCCTCCTTCCAGGAGACGACGAGGGTGCTGACCGAAGCTGCGGTTGCCGGCAAGACCGACATGCTGCAGGGGCTGAAGGAAAACGTCATCGTCGGCCGGCTCATCCCGGCCGGCACCGGCGGCACGATGAGCCAGATCCGGCGCATCGCCACCTCGCGCGACGAGTTGATCATCGACGAGCGCCGCAAGGCGTCCGGCGTCGAGGTCGCCGAGCCGATGCTGACCGACATGGTTACCGCCGCGCAGTAAGCGCGCAAGTAAGAGAAGATAGAAAAGGGGCCCAAGTGGCCCCTTTTCGCATTGTGGTTCCCCAATCGGATCGGAGGACAACGGATGAGCAGGAGGATCTGGGCTTCTGTCGACGGCTACATTGTCGAGGCTCTTTTCGAGGCGGATCCCGCCCTCGATGCCGTTCTGGCGGCCAACCATGACCACGGCCTACCGCCGATCGATGTTTCCCCGGCACAAGGCAAGCTGCTGTCACTTCTTGCGCGAATGCAGGGAGCGAAGAAGGTACTCGAAATCGGCACGTTGGGCGGCTACTCGACAATCTGGATGGCGCGAGCGTTGCCCGTGGACGGCAAGGTCGTGACGCTCGAGCTTGATCCGCACCACGCCAGTGTCGCGCGGTCGAACTTTGAACGGGCAGGGGTATTCTGACCGCGTGGAACTGCGGGTCGGACCGGCGCTTCAATCGCTTGCCGCGTTAGGCGCCGAGAATGCCGGGCCGTTCGACTTCATCTTCATCGACGCCGACAAGCCGAACAACCAGCACTATCTGTCCTGGGCGATGCGTCTTTCGAGGCCGGGGACTGTCATCGTCTGCGACAATGTCATCCGTGACGGCGCGGTGGTGAACGAAGATGGCCGCGACGCCAATGTCGAAGGGGCACGCGCGGCGTTCTCGTTCATTGGCAGCGACAAGCGTCTGCAAGGTACCGCGATCCAGACTGTTGGCGCCAAGGGCTATGACGGCTTTGCAATAGCGATCGTCAGTTGAAGCTGCCACCGGCGGCTGGCTTTTTAAGGAATCGGCAATTGAACGAGGCGACCATCTGGGAATTGATCAACACTGGCCGAGATCGTATGAGCTTTGGGCAGCGAAGGCTTTGGGACCTGATCAAGATCGATCCGGAAGAATGGCTGCATCACTCTCCTGCTGGGAGTGATCATCGCATCTGGGTCGTAGCGTTGATCGGCCGGAGCGTGATTTCTTACAATGACATTGAAGGTGGTTTCGGCCGCTCAAATTTCATTCGATATGGAGAAATCACCGAGCTTGGCTGGGGGCAGGCCGATCTCGAGGTGGCGGTTCAACATGTCATGAGCGAACTTGAACAAGGACACCGGACGGCTCCCGTTGCTTCTGCGCCTCGTCCGGGAGAATTCCTGGACCGCAAGCCAAGATGATCCGGAACATTCAAGGTCGCTCTACCGGGGTCAGTGTCAGTCAAAAAAAGCTTCGACCACATTGCGCTTGCCGAGCATGAAGGCGTCGGCGACGTGCTGGAGCGGCGCGAGGTCGACGTCGGAAACGCCGGCGCGCACGATCTCGGCGAAGCGCTTGTAGAGCATCGGATATTCGGCTTCCGGCTCCTCGTGAACGACGCGGCCATCGATGGCGAGCTTTGAGCCGCCGCCAGAAAGCACCATCGATCCGGCCTCGGTATCGGCCAGGATGTCCCAGCTTTGCGGCCCGGTCTGGCGCCAGTCGAGTTCCATCGTCACCGGCAGACCGTTCGAAGTACGGAAGACGATATGGGCGGCGATCGGGGCCGCGCGGTTTTCGGGGAAATCGAGCTCTGCCGAACTGATGAGCATCGGTGGCAGGATGTGGGTGGCGATCGACAGCGCGTTGATGCCGGGATCGAAGACGCCAAAGCCGCCGGGAGCCCAGATCCATTCCTGATTCGGATGCCAGCGGCGCACGTCTTCCTTCCAGTTGATGGCGGCCGACCTGATCGTAGTCGAGCTGAGGAATGTACGCGCTGCTTCGACGGCCGGCGCATAGCGCGAGTGCCAGCTGGCGAACAGGCAGACGCCGTTCGCCACCGCCAGCGCTTTCAAATCCTCGACCTCGCTGACCGTGGCGCCGGGCGGTTTTTCCAGGAAGACATGCTTTTTCGCCGCCAGCGCCGTGCGCGCCGCGTCGTAGCGGAACTGCGGCGGCATGCAGAGCGATACGGCCTCAAGCTCCGGCACAGTGTCGAGCATCGCCTCGATATCGGGAAAATTCGCAATGCCGTCCACCTTGCCGTGCCGGCTGGCGGCGGCGACGAGGCGGTAGTCGCGGTCCTTCGCCAGGGCCGGAAGGTGCTGATCGCGAACGATCTTTCCCACGCCGACAATGCCGAGCTTGATGGGATCGCTATTCAGGGACATGGGGACTCCGCAGGTTGATATTGCGCTTGGTTCTTAGCAGAGAACCGATGCCGGGCAAGCAGGGCGAGACCGCGACAATCACATGGCTGGTCAGATCGGCACATCGAACGTTACGATCGACACTTCGCCTTCGAGCGCGCCCTGATAGGCGGACAGATGCGGCTCGTCGTCGGGCACGCCGTCCATATCGCCGATCTGGTCGAGCTCGGCCTCGGCATAACCTTCCGCGGCAAGCGATTCGAGAGCACGGCGCACCGCAGAATCGTCGTCCGGCGCGACCAGCATCAGATGCACGCCTTCCGGCTTACCGCCTTTGCGCTTCCACACCCGGCCGGTAATAATGGTGACTGGGCGCTCCTCATTGTCATTCACGGGTTCGTACCTCCGGGCGAGGGGGTTTGGGCTGTTCATGCCGCCTTTTCGCACGAAGCACGGCCCGGAAACAGCCGCAAGCCGGTCACTTTCTGCCTTCCTCTTGAAAAACGGCGCAAGAAAATTACATGCATTTTTCGCATGGCTGCCACGCCTCGGTTTCAGCGCAATATTTGCCGCTCCGGGGTTGACGGACAGTGGCCATACGAGTAGAAGCCGCCCAGTCAGAACCGATGTGAGGCTCTTGCTTCCGAAGCGACACGCTTTGGAGTTTGCCTCAAACAGGGTTCGTTTTACGAGCGAAAAGACATTTCCGGCGTGCATGAAGCGGCTTCCGCTTCCTCTGCCATTTGTTCGGGCAAGACCGCGAGGCGCGGTTTGTGGCCCGAATTTGCGTATGGAAATGACGCTTTGAGCGGCCCTGACCGGGCGAGACACGGAATTGAGAGACAAGAGGGTTTAATGCCTACCGTCAACCAGCTGATCCGCAAGCCGCGCATTGCGCCGGTGAAGCGCAACAAGGTCCCGGCCATGCAGCAGAACCCGCAGAAGCGGGGCGTCTGCACGCGCGTCTACACCACGACGCCGAAGAAGCCGAACTCGGCGCTGCGCAAGGTGGCCAAGATCCGCCTGACCAATGGTTTTGAAGTGATCGGTTACATCCCCGGCGAAGGCCATAACCTTCAGGAGCACTCGGTGGTGATGATCCGCGGCGGTCGCGTCAAGGATCTTCCGGGCGTCCGTTACCACATCATCCGCGGCGTGCTCGACACGCAAGGCGTGAAGAACCGCAAGCAGCGCCGTTCGAAATACGGCGCCAAGCGTCCGAAGTGACCGAAGCGTAGCCAAGGTCGTTCCGGGCGGCGTCAAGCGACGATCCGGGATCCAGGCCACCGCGTAGAATTGAGGCAGAGAAAAAATGTCCCGTCGTCACAGTGCAGAAAAGCGTGAGATCAATCCGGACCCGAAGTTCGGCGATCTGATCGTCACCAAGTTCATGAACGCCGTCATGTATGACGGCAAGAAGTCGGTTGCCGAGACCATCGTCTACGGCGCGCTCGACCAGGTCCAGTCCAAGACCAAGCAGGAACCGGTCACCGTCTTCCATCAGGCGCTCGACAATGTCGCGCCGCATGTGGAAGTGCGTTCGCGCCGCGTCGGCGGCGCCACCTACCAGGTTCCGGTCGACGTGCGCCCCGAGCGCCGTCAGGCATTGGCCATCCGTTGGCTGATCGCCGCCGCCCGCAACCGCAACGAGACCACTATGGTCGACCGCCTCTCCGGCGAGCTGATGGACGCGGCCAACAACCGCGGCACCGCCGTCAAGAAGCGTGAAGATACCCACAAGATGGCAGAAGCCAACCGCGCTTTCGCGCACTACCGCTGGTAAAGCGCGAACGAGACTGAAGAGGCACCTCCCATGGCCCGCGAATATAAAATCGAAGACTACCGCAATTTCGGTATCATGGCGCATATCGACGCCGGCAAGACGACGACCACCGAGCGCGTCCTCTATTACACGGGCAAGTCGCACAAGATCGGCGAAGTCCATGACGGCGCTGCAACCATGGATTGGATGGAGCAGGAGCAGGAGCGCGGCATCACCATCACGTCGGCCGCCACCACGACCTTCTGGAAGGGTCGCGACGGCAAGATGCATCGCTTCAACATCATCGACACCCCCGGCCACGTCGACTTCACCATCGAGGTCGAACGTTCGCTGCGCGTGCTCGACGGCGCCATCGCGCTGCTCGATGCCAATGCCGGTGTCGAGCCGCAGACGGAGACCGTCTGGCGCCAGGCTGACAAGTACCGCGTGCCGCGCATGATCTTCTGCAACAAGATGGACAAGATCGGCGCCGACTTCTACCGCTCGGTCGAGATGATCGGTTCGCGCCTCGGTGCGCATGCCGTCGTCATGCAGCTGCCGATCGGCGCCGAGACCGAGTTCAAGGGTGTCGTCGACCTCGTTGAGATGAACGCGCTGGTCTGGCGCGACGAGACGCTGGGCGCTGCCTGGGACATCGTCGAGATCCCTGCCGACCTCAAGGCTCGTGCCGAAGAGTACCGCGAGAAGATGATCGAGGCCGCCGTCGAAATGGACGAAACGGCGCTCGAGAATTACCTCGAAGGCAAGATGCCGAGCAATGACGAGATCCGTGCGCTCATCCGCAAGGGCACGATCGCGGTGAAGTTCTATCCGATGTTCTGTGGCTCGGCCTTCAAGAACAAGGGCGTGCAGCCGCTGCTCGACGCCGTCGTCGAATATCTGCCGTCGCCGGCCGATGTCCCGGCCATCAAGGGCGTCGACGCCAAGACCGACGCCGAGATCGAGCGTCATGCCGACGACAACGAGCCGCTGTCGATGCTCGCCTTCAAGATCATGAACGACCCGTTCGTCGGTTCGCTCACCTTTGCCCGCATCTATTCGGGCAAGCTCACCAAGGGCATCTCGGTCGACAACACCGTGAAGGGCAAGAAAGAGCGCATCGGCCGCATGCTGCAGATGCATGCGAATTCGCGCGCCGACGTCGAAGAGGCTTTTGCCGGCGACATCGTCGCCCTCGCTGGTCTCAAGGACACCACCACCGGCGACACGCTCAGTGATCCGCTGCATCCGGTCATCCTCGAGCGCATGGAATTCCCCGATCCGGTCATCCAGATCGCCATCGAGCCGAAGACCAAGAACGACCAAGAAAAGATGGGCCTCGCCCTTCACCGCCTGGCCGCCGAGGATCCGTCCTTCCGCGTCAAGACCGACGAGGAAAGCGGCCAGACGATCATCTCCGGCATGGGCGAGCTTCACCTCGACATCATCGTCGACCGCATGCGTCGCGAGTTCAAGGTCGAGGCCAATGTCGGCGCGCCGCAGGTGGCCTATCGCGAGACGATCACTCGCAAGCACGAGCAGGACTACACGCACAAGAAGCAGACCGGCGGTACCGGCCAGTTCGCCCGCGTCAAGATCCTGTTCGAGCCGAATCCGGAAAGCAGCGAATTCGAGTTCGAAACCAAGATCGTCGGCGGCGCTGTGCCGAAGGAATACATCCCCGGTGTCGAAAAGGGCATCAACAGCGTCATGACCTCGGGCCCGTTCGCCGGTTTCCCGATGATCGGCGTCAAGGCGACGCTGATCGATGGCGCCTACCACGACGTGGACTCTTCGGTTCTGGCCTTCGAAATCGCCGGCCGCGCCTGCTTCCGTGAAGCAGCGCCCAAGCTTGGCGTGCAGTTGCTCGAGCCGATCATGAAGGTCGAGGTGGTGACGCCGGAAGATTACGTCGGCAGCGTTATTGGTGACCTGAACGGCCGTCGCGGCCAGATCCAGGGCCAGGAAGCCCGTGGCGTCGCGGTGGTCATCAACGCGATGGTGCCGCTCGCCAACATGTTCAAATACGTGGACAACCTTCGCTCGATGAGCCAGGGCCGCGCGGCCTACACGATGCAGTTCGACCATTACGAACCGGTCCCAACCGCGGTCGCCCAGGAAGTCCAGAAGAAATACGCGTAACTCGAAACGAGTTGCACCAGTAACTTAATTCAAGGCCCGCACGGGCTGGCAGGAATGGAGAGATCACATGGCAAAAGGTAAATTCGAGCGCACTAAGCCTCATGTGAACATTGGCACGATTGGTCACGTCGACCACGGCAAGACGTCGCTGA
>NZ_JAMYLU010000038.1:0-30824 GCF_040318135.1 Mesorhizobium sp. M1295 | reverse complement strand
CGCGCGCCCTGGGGACCCGTAATACACGTCCTGTTCGCAAGCAGGCCGTCAGCTCCCGGCGCAGCACTCCGCGGCCCTGAACGAAGAGGGCCTGATAGAGGGCTTCGTGGCTGATGCGCATCGTCTTGTCGTCCGGGAAGTCGATCGGCAAGCGTCGGGCAATCTGCTCCGGACTCCAGGCCCTGGCCCATCGCCGATCCTTTCGCGGGCCATGTCGGCGGCCCTTCCACGGAACGGTGGGACCATGAACGGGAGCGCCGCTCGGGGACACGACAACGCCAGCAAGTCTCTCCTCCACATAAGTGCGCAAGCTTGCGTTGAACGCAAGCTTGGTCGGCTTGGGACGACGGGCCGATCGATCCGCATGCCACTGGGCAGTCGTCGCGCGATATTCCAACCCGCCGCTGCGGGTGGCCGCGTTGCGCCGCAGTTCACGGGAGATTGTCGAGGCGGACCGACCGAGCCGGCGCCCAATATCCTGCATGGAATGGCCCTGCACCCTGAGAAGTGCGATCTCCTCGCGCTCCACCAAGGACAGGTACCGCCCGGAGAGCGGCTTCGCCGAAGATCTGAACATCGCTGGTGGCATACCGCCCGCCTTTCGGAACCATCTGGTTCCTACAGGCTGCGACACTCCGGCTTCGAGCGCAGCATCTTCGCTGCTCAGCCCCGCGGCGATCGCCCTCCAGTATCTAATCTGTCCATCGCGCCCCGCCACAGGCGGCCGCCCTGGTGAAGGTAATGGCGCTCGTCCCGACCGTGCCGATCGCCGCTTTCGAATGCTCATCGCAACCTCCAACTTCAGAGTGTTGCGACGACCGCTTGAATCCGCCCAATATGCCGCACTCCTCTACCGCAACGTTCTCGCCGAGCACGATCTTATTGGATCGATGGGCCGGCGCGGCAATCCCTACGATAATGCGAAAGCGGAAAGCTTCATGAAGACGATGAAGGTCGAAGCCGTCTATCCGATGGCCTACGAAACCTTCGCCGACGTCGCTGAGGACCTTCCCCGCTTCATTGATGAGGTTTACAACACCCGCCGATTGCACTCAGCGCTCGGCTATCTCAGCCCGCAACAGTTCGAGGACCAACACGCCCGGCAGATGGTCAAAACTGCGGCTTGACCCTGTCCGGTCTGAGGGGCGCACTCCAATCGGGTCAAAGTTCGGCGCCGATTGACAAGCAGGGCACGCAAAGTCGACCTAAAGCCCAACGCGTGTGCGTGAGAAAACTAACGCAGCGTGTTCTCGACTAGCTTGATCCAGAAGGACGTGCCGAAGGGAATCGCATCGTCGTTGAAATTATAAGCCGGGTGATGGAGGCCCGCGCTATCGCCATTGCCGCACCAGATGTAGGCTCCTGGCCGAACCTTCGCCAATCTGGCAAAATCGTCGCCCGCGAGTATCGGAGGTGTGATTAGAACTCTGTCTTCACCTGCCACGTCCTTTGCTGCGGCAACCGCGATCCTGGTTTGCTCGGGTTGATTGACGAGGATAATCTCCCCGACCTCGCTAGTCATGTCTATCTTCGCGCCAGTCACCTGGGCGATTCCGGCCATTACCTCACCCATCCGGTTTTGGATCACCTTTCGCACCTCCGGTTTCAGCGCGCGTATTGTCCCCGAAAGTTCCGCTGTCTGAGCGATCGTCGCCAAGCCGTGACCGGAGTGAAAGCTGTCAAATGCGAGGCCAGCGGATTCGATAGGGTCCAGGTTTTGCGCCAAAATTTGCTGAAGCGCGGTAATCAGCTGCGCGCCGACCAGGATCGGGTCGATGCTTTTATGCGGCAGACCGTGGTGGCCCCCACGGCCTTCGATCCGAAACCGAACGACGTCGGTGCCTGCCCACGACGGCCCTTCACTGATGCCAAAAACACCGACCGGCATGCCCGGACAATTGTGCATGCCATAAACCTGTTGGACACCGAAGCTCTCCATCAGCCCGTCTTCAAGCATAGCAGCCGCGCCTGCCCCGAGCTCTTCAGCAGGCTCGAAGATTAAGACCACTGTGCCATCGAAACTTCTAGTTTCGGCAAGGTAACGCGCCGCTCCAAGGAGCATTGAAGTATGGCCGTCGTGGCCGCATGCATGCATCACACCCGCCCTGGTCGACTTGTAGACCACATCCGTTGCTTCTTCGATCGGCAGTGCATCCATATCGGCGCGCAATCCGATAATTCTTTGGTTTCGATCTCCATCAATCCGTCCACCCTTCACCACGCCAACCACCCCGGTACGCCCTATCCCAGTGACGACACGGTCGCAGCCAAATTCGCGAAGGCGATCCGCCACAAAGGATGCGGTGCGATGTACGTCAAATCCCAGCTCAGGATTTGCGTGCATGTCGCGGCGCCAAGCCATGATTTCCGGGACTAGGTCTGCGACGCGATTCAAGATAGGCATGAAGTTCCCCAGGGTTGCTCGAGTTCACAGGAAGGTGGTCTTCCTGCCAATGTTCTTCGGTCCAAGCACGCGCTCTAGGCGGCTAACGGCCAGAGGTTGTGTAACATCGAAGCGTAGACACCGAATGGCTGTTGACATTCACCCGCTGGAATGTGGAACACGCAGTCCCAACATCGTTCGTCTTTGCAAACTCCCGGACTTAGCCGGGAGTGCAGCAAAGAGAGCATAGCTCGGCAGTCGTGGTCCCATCAGGAGCATTCTCGACGTGTCCCACTCGCGCCGGTCACAACTATCAGACCCTTCTCCCGCAGATCGTTGTAAGAGTGCAGGTTCTAGGGTTGTCCTTGGGCAGAGGCAAGGCTGCGCTTAGCACGGCCAGGGGCTCGGTGAATAGGACATTGTTGCAGCGCTCGCATGCATTCCCCGGTACAGAGAACCCCACTCAGTTATGACCGGCTCGACCTTATTTGTACCAGGACGTCGATCCAAAGTCTTTCGCAATCGGCGCTTGAGCGGTAGGTGAGATTCTTGCAGAGGAGACCAGCTTATCACTGGGCCTGCCTGATTGAGATCATAGTCCTTGAAGACAGAATCAATACTCGAGCATGATCTTCCGGTAAATTTCAACGGCTTTGGCCACCTGATCAAGCTCAACATACTCGTTTGCGGTATGCGCCTGATCGATGCTTCCAGGGCCTAGGACAACGCATGGAATCCCTCCCAACGAGAGCTGGCTTGCGTCCGTACCATAGGGAACTCCACGGTGCTCGCCCGTTCCGGCAACCTCAGCACAGGCCTTTGCGGCTACTGCGGCGATCTTGGTGGCTTCTGCACTAGGGGGAGCTGGATCTTCCAATGCTGGCAGCAACGAGCGGGCCTTGATCTTATCGGGGCCTTGGCGCAGCCCCTCCAAGATGGTTTCCACCTCCTGGAGAGCGTCTGCCGGCCGTTCTCCTGGGATGAGTCGCCTGTCGATCCACACGCGGCACGAAGGCGGCACCGTCGCTAGCTCTGTTCCGCCTTCAATGAGTGTGATCGTGAGAGTCGGGGGGCTGACCAGCGGATGTACTCGTTTCGATAAAGTTTCATTGACCTTATCGAGGGCCAAAATCACCTTGGCCATCCCTGTAATCGCGTTCACTCCAAGGTGCGGTTTGGAGCTATGAGCAGGCACGCCCTCAACTTCCACCTGCCAGCGGACTGAACCCTTGTGGGCAACGACGAGCTCCAAGTCAGTCGGTTCACCGACTACGGCGGCCTCGTATGAAACACCTGACTGGGCGATCTTTCGCGCCCCCTTTTTTCGGTATTCTTCGTCAACGCTTGCGCCCAGGACGATGGTGGCCCGGGGCTTTCGATCCCCGAGGGTGCTGAGAGCCATCAACATGGCGGCGAGGGGGCCTTTGTCGTCACAGCTTCCCCGTCCGTAGATCCGTCCGTCCCTCTCTTCCGGAGAAAAGGGGTCTGTTTCCCAATTGTCAACGGGAACCGTATCCATGTGGGATATGAACAGAACTCTTCTGTCTGGGTCCTGCCCCGGAACCCAGGTGAAAAAATTCGAGCGTCCGTCAGTTACTTCCTGATACTCATATGGTAGGTTTCGCTCCCGGCAAAAAGCCTCGAGAAACTCCGCGATCTTTTGCTCTCCGCTCCCCTGTGCTGACGCTGACGGGTTTATGCTCTCAATTTTGATGAGTTGCTTGAGAAGCTCGACCGTTTGTGTGCCTATGGACGACATAAATACTCCTATCCCTCCTTGAGAATGCGGCTTGCGGCTATGCCAGCCAGTTCTTTGCCAGAGCGACGACTTGGTCAGCCTCGTCTGCAGTGTTGTATAGATGAAGTGAGAAGCGCAGCATTCCCCTGCGGACCGAAACAATCACCTGGTTCTTCGACAAATGCTCGTGCAGCGAATGAATGCGGCTGTCGGATTCGCTCGAACCAGCAAGCGCTGCTGGATCTCCGATAGCAACGATACTTCCGGTGTGATTCCCTGGTGCCCCGCCGCAAACGGGTAGCCCGAGATCTAACAAGCCCGATGCCAGCCGTCTTGCAACCGATGTGACGCTTTGTTCAATCGCTAACGTGCCGATTTCCATCAGTTGTCCGATTGATGCGTAGACCGCTATTACGCCGGGAAAATTGTAATGGCCAATTTCAAAACGAGGCGCGCCGGCACGCAATTTTACCGAATCAAATATGGGAGCCGATTCTGGTGCGTCCCCGAGATCGACACTAAAGCGCGCGAGGTAGGCAGGGCTCAGGCGATCGGCCCATCCTCGGCGGCAATACAGAAATCCCAACCCATAGAGCCCCATTAACCCCTTGTAAGAGGATGCCACCAAACCGTCGACACCAAGCCGAGTGATATCAGTATCCAATATACCGACGGACTGCGACGCGTCTGCCAAAAGAAAAGCGCCAACCCGCTTGCAAGCTTCAGCAATCGGTTCCATCACCGTCTTGAAGCCTGGTACCATTGTGACCGTCGATACTGTGACAATACGAGTGCGAGAGTCGATGGCCTTGGCAAGAGCATCGCCCGGAATCGCACCGCGATCAGATTCTACAATTCGAACTTCAATTCGATGCTTGTCCCTGATTTGCAGCCAAGGCAAGATGTTGTTTGCGTGCTCCAATTGCCGGCACAGCACAACATTGTCTCCGGGCCTCCAATCAATCGCGTTTCCGATTATATTGATGCCTTCCGAGGCGTTCTTCGTGATGGCGATTTCATCTTTTTTGGCCGCGATGAATTTGGCGAATCTGGAACGGGTCCGCTCGACAAGTTGCATCATTCTTTCTTCGTCATTGAGGCCATTCAGCCTATTGTCGAGGTGCTGATCCATAGACGTTCGGGTCGTCCTGGACATAAGCCCCTGATTTGCGACATCCATGTAAATGGCGCTTTCGGTGGCCGGAAACTCCTGTCGAAGGAGGTCCAAGGGCAGAAAATGGCTTGTCATGCTCGTTATCAGATCCGTGTTCGTGGGTTGAGAATGCAAAACCTACTCATGACGCCCCGTTTCTGCAGTTATGAGCCGAAATTGCCATTTTAAGGAGTCGAGCTACCTTGCGGGCGCCCGTGCTCCGGGGCGGATTCCTTGAGGACAAGAGGTCACCACGCAGGCTAACCGAAGGGATTCGCTGCTCAAATCATTTTATGGCTTGATCATTGGGGATGTCAGGCTAATATCAGCACCATCGAGCCGTTTTTCTGCGCAGATGTGCCCTTTTTTGCAGTGATAGTGATATGGACCTAGATCGAGTTGATCGGAAGCTTCTCAATGCCGTGCAGCGCGACAATCGCCTTACGACAGCCGAGCTGGGCGAACTTGCGGGTCTTTCCGCGACCGCTTGTCAACGGCGACTGAAGCGACTGCGTGATGATGGTGTGATTGAGGCTGACGTTGCCATAGTCTCCCCGCAAGCCGTGGGTCGTCCCATGCTCATGCTGGCGTCTATCAGTCTGGAGCGCGAGCGGGTAGACATCATTGATCGCTTCAAGCAAGCGGTCAGGCGCACTCCTGAGATCATGAGTGCGTACTATGTCACGGGTGAAGCCGATTTCGTTCTGATGATCTCTGTGCGGGACATGGCCGAGTATGAGGCATTTACCCGTCGATTTTTTCACGAGTCTGATATCAAGGCAGTCAAGACCATGGTCGTTATGGACCGGATCAAGGCATCATTAGCTTTGCCTATTGAGGAATAGTGCCGGCAATCCACCCGGCTCGTTGCTGCTACAGCGGATTTTCCAGTCATCCGGAAAAGCGGCATTCATCCGGTGATCACGCGGCCGGGCCGATGGCGATCTTCTTGGCAAACAGGTGCATTTCCGGGCGGTCTCCCATAAGGTTCCGCTGCAAACCCTACGAAAAAACTCCGGCAACGGGCGCCGCGCGGTCAAAGTCTTGCGGACCTCGCTGAATATTCCAGCCAACCTCCGATCATCCACAGGTCCATCATCATCGCGGAACTGCGGCACAAGAAGGGTGCTGCTGCGCCGAAGCGATCTGAGACGCTGCGCAAGGGCCCACGATGCGATGCGTGCCCAAGCCGTACGCCGGATCCTGTCTCTGCTCGTAATTCCACCACCGGGTGAGGCGATGGCTGAGCTCGGCCGAGAGCTTGCTCTGTGCGCTAGGGATGATGAAAGCCAAGCGAATGATGACATTCCCTGCCTCGGGCCGATTAGCGCGACTGCCGTTACGCGTTGGCGCCTACTGCCAAGACTTTCAGAGATGACGCGACTTCACGACATGACTCGGCCACTTCGCCGCTGCCCACCGAGTCGCGGGCAAGTCAGTGGGCGCCGGCGAGAACTGCCGATTTCATCATAGGTGACCTACCTTAGCTCTGAGGCAACAAGAAATTTCGGGCAGCGTTGCAGAGGACAACGGCGCCTGTCGAAAGCGCCTGTTCATCGACTCGAAATTGTGGATGGTGAAGTGGATAGATCGCTCCGAGCTCCTCGTTGCGGATGCCCAGCCGGAAATAGACCGACGGGCACTTCTCGCTGTAGAAGGCGAAATCATCGGCTGCGGTCCAGCCCGGCGCGCTCACAATGTTGTCCTGCCCCAGCAGGTCGGCCCCGGTTCGGCGGATGAGCTCGACCATGCCAGGGTCGTTGATGACCGGCGGTTCGCCACGCCTTAGATCCACCTCGGCACTGGCATTGTGGCTTGAAGCGAGGCCATCCACGACCTGGCGCAGCCTCTTCCAAGCGTGCTGACGAGTCGATTCATGCCCGCTTCGGATCGTGCCTTTCAACCTCGCCTCGGCGGCGATCACATTGTAGGCGCCGCCGCCTTCGATGCCGGTAATTGAGACGACCAGCGGATCGTACGGATCGATCTCGCGTGACACGATCTTCTGCAGCTCCGTCACGATCGAACAAGCAACGGCGATGGCGTCGACGCCTTCGGACGGTTTTGCCGCGTGCGCTGAGTTGCCGATGACGATGATGTGAAATGTATCGCAGGCAAGCGTATACGGCCCTGCGCCGACCGCGATCTTTCCCGTCTCGGTATACGGATCGACATGGATGCCGATCGCCGCGTCGATTTCGTTTAGCAGCCCTTCCTCGACGACCCGGCGGCCGCCGAGCGGTTCCGCCTCTTCCGCAGGCTGGAAGATGATCCTGACGGTGCCGCTGAACGACTGCTTCTGGCGCTCCAGCAGAACGCTCGCCGCGTAGCCCATCGCGGCGTGGGCGTCGTGGCCGCAGGCATGCATGACGCCCGGACGCTCCGAGCTGAACGCCACGCCTGAGGTCTCCGTGATCGGCAGCGCGTCGATATCGGCCCTGATGACGACCTTGCGATTCGGCGGGCCGGCCGTGCCGACCACGTCGACGGCCAGACCGAAACCGGCCACGAGCCTGATCCCGCTCAGTCCAGCATCCTCCAGCGCCCGCTTCAGATAGGCCTGCGTTTCGCGCTCTTCATTCGAGAGCTCCGGGTTGCGGTGGAGATGGCGCCGGACCTCGAACATCCGCTGCTCCAGCCTAGCGTCCATCAATCCATTGCCGGCTTCAGCGTTTGACATGGATCTCTCGCGGGAAGCTGGTCAGCGTTTCGCAGCCGTCGGCGGTGACGAGGATCGTTTCGCTCACTTCGATCCCCCAGCCATCCATCCACATGCCGAGGATGGAATGAAGCACGTTGCCCGGCTTCAAAATCGTCTTGTCGCCCTGGCGCAGGCTGATCGTGTGTTCGCCCCAGTCTGGGGGATAGGCGGCCCCGATCGAATAGCCGATCCGGGACTCCTTCTTCAGGCCGTAGCGCTGGATGACCTTGCGCCAGCTCGCCTCGACGTCTTCCGCCAGAACACCAGGCTTGATCGCAGCAAGGACCGCCTCCATGCCTTCGAGCACTGCCTTGCCCGTGTCGCCGACCTTTGCTGGCATAGCGCCTAGCTGAAGCGTCCGGGCCAGACCGGCGGCGTAGCGGCGCACGACCCCCGCGAGTTCGAGCGCGACGGTTTCGTTCTCGCCAAAGCGGCGGTCGCTCCACATGATATGCGGTGCCGAGGCATTTTCGCCGCCCAGTATTGTCGGCGGCAGCGCGGTGATGTCGCCCGCAAAATCCGGCGAGCCGGCTATCTGAACAGCCTGGATCTTGGCGATGGCGTCGCACTCGCGCACGCCTGGCGCAATCACGTCATAGGCCGCGGTGACCGCCGCCTCGGCAAGGCGCGCGGCGTTGCGGAGGTAGCCAATCTCAGCGTCCGACTTGACGCTGCGGATCCAGTTCACCAGAAGGTCGGCGTCGTGGAAGCTTGCATTGGGCAGGCCCGCGGTTAGCCGTGTATGCGCCTTCGGAGAATAGTAGTAGGCCTCGAGCTCGATGCCGATATTGCCGCTCCCCCAGCCCTTTCTTTCGATCCAGGCAGCAATCCAGTCCATTGGATGGCGGTCAGGCCGCTGGACATGATCTTCCGGAAACCCGACGACGTTCTCGGCCTTTATCCATGCGGTCAACAGCCCGCCAGCAGCATCCATTGCGCGACCGATCCAGACCGGCTCCTCGTCGGCGAGCGGCACCAGGACCATTTGCGGCGTGTAGAACGACCAGCCGTCATAGCCGGTGATGTAGTGCTGGTTGGCGACGTCGTTGACCATCAGCAGGTCAAGGTTGCGGCGCGCCATTTCGGCGCGGATGGCGGAAAGCCTGCTGCGGTATTCGCTGAGCGCAAAGGGCAATTGGATCATATCGAATCATCCTATTGTATCGTGTCCGAGTGTGTTCACTTAACGCCAGTGCTAGTAAGCGGGTTGGGCCGACCCGGCTTGCAACGGGACAAATCGGCAAGAGCTGATCGAATCCGGACCTGTTCGACCTCTCGTCTCCCGCTCGGTTATGCTGAGGCCAGTCAGCAAAGGAGCGCCATATGCAATCAAGAGAAAACAACGCGGCGCTCTGCTAGTGGCAGTTAGGCATTCTTTCGTTACTTAGCCTCCGATCGATTTGCCGGGTTCTATTTTCCGGCCCGTTCGACCGCATTCTCTCTCGTGGGTGAACTGGTAATCGTGATTGATGCGGCGCGCACCCGTAAGCGTCGCGATACGCTTTTGAGAAATGCGATGCTGAGACAAAGCCGCAAGCAATCGCGATTTCAACGACTGGCAGGCGCGAGCTGATGAGTAGCAGGTGCGCTCGTTCCAGACGAAGATCCAAATAATAACGGCTCGGAGAACATCCTAGTTCCCGCCTAAACAGCCGTTCGATTTGGCGGCGGGATAGTCCAGCGACTCCCACAAGTTCGTCCAATAGCAATGGCTCGGTGAGGTTTGCCTCCATCGCCTCGATTACCTTGATGACCGCCTGGTGATTTAGTTGCACTCGAGAATGAAGAGGTAGTCGTTGGCGGTCACCCGCTGAACGGGTGCTACACGCGATAGCTTTTTCGCAAATTCGGTTCACGACTATCGCGCCATGATGGTGGTCGACTAAGTCAAGAAACATGTCGAAGGGGGCGTCCCCTCCGGCGCAAGTGTATAGGTTCCCGTCCCGCTCGAAGGCTGTTTGAGTGGCTATCACGCCTGGGAACCGCTCAGAGAATATAGGAAATTGCTCCCAGTGAACCGCGCAACGCCGCCCCTCTGCAAGCCCCGCCCGAGCAAGCGCAATCGTACCGCTACTTATCCCTACGAGGCTGCTGCGGCGGTTGCGACACTCTCGTAGCCATGCATCAAGCTGTTTGTGCGGACTAGGAGCATTGCGCCCGCCCACGACTACGACAGCAGGTGCTGAGATCAATCGCCGAGTCCTTTCACGTTCGAAGGACAACGAAGAATCGGCGCAAACCAACAACCCGCAACTCGAGGCCGCAGGTTGCCCGTCGTCCGAAATGACCTGCCAGCTATACACGTCCCGCCCCAACACCTCGTTGGCGAGCCTCAGCGCTTCTACTGCCGACGAGAAGGCCCGGAGCGAAAAGGCCGGGAGGAGATAAAAGCAAAAATCTCTGCACGTAGGCTGTGAGTCTAGCATCCCGGGGTCCTTCTCCTACCCTGATCTCTCGTGCGTCCAGCGGCCATACCAAAACTGCGCAACTGACTTCCTTCGTTGGAGACCAGAGCAGCTACGCAACAACAAGTGCTCTGCGCCTATCGAATCGTATTCTGCTAGCTGCTTCGGAAGACCCGATCTGCCCCGGGTTCCAGACCAGGCTAGGCTCCGCTCTTGCGCGCTGTTGGCGCCGGCCTACTGCGGTCGGTCGGTCCGTTTTCTCGCGCGACGTGTCATTTCATGTTTCCGCTCGCGTCAGGTGAACCGCTCGATACGGCGGGCCAGGCTGTCCCTGCCGAACATCGGAAGGCTTTCAGGGCGTCCTGACACCGCAAGTTCGGCTGCCGTGCGCCTCAAATGTTAAGCCCGTCTCGCGTGAGCTCATCCATAACGAAGCGAACTGCACTTTCGGCGATGCCAACGATTTCTTCGACTTCAGCCTTGGTTGTCACCAAGGGAGGAGCGAAGCCGAGAATGTCACCATGCGGCATGGCGCGAGCGATCAGACCGCGTTCACGCGCTGCCTTGGAGATTCGCGCGCCGATCTTGAGTGTCGGATCGAAACGCTTCCTGTTGTCTCGATCGGCTACGAACTCGATTGCGGCCATAAGGCCGACGCCGCGCACTTCGCCGACGATCGGCAACTGGGAGAATTTCTCCTTTAGCTGCGCTTGGAAAAAGGCGCCGACGTCATGGGCGTTCCCCGGAAGATCTTCTTTCTCGACGATATCCAGCACAGCGTTGGCCGCGGCAGCCCCGATCGGATGACCTGAATAGGTGTAACCGTGCGAGAATGCGCCGACCTTATCCGCCCCGTCCTCCAGGACCGCGTAGACCTTTTCACCGACAATTGCCGCGGAAAGTGGGAAATAGGCCGAAGTCAGACCTTTTGCGATCGTGATGAGGTCTGGCTCGATGCCATAGTGCTGCGAGCCGAACATGGAACCGGTTCGGCCGAACCCGGTGATTACTTCGTCGGCAATCAGAAGCACATCATGCTTTTTGAGGACCGTCTGTATAGCTTCCCAGTAGCCTTCCGGCGGAGGCATAATGCCACCGGTCCCCAGCACGGGCTCGCCAATGAAGGCGCCAACGTTGTCTGGGCCCAGGCGCTCGA
The DNA here is from genome assembly GCF_040318135.1 of Mesorhizobium sp. M1295. Classification (NCBI taxonomy): domain Bacteria; kingdom Pseudomonadati; phylum Pseudomonadota; class Alphaproteobacteria; order Hyphomicrobiales; family Phyllobacteriaceae; genus Mesorhizobium; species Mesorhizobium sp. M1295. The sequence goes on along the minus strand of NZ_JAMYLU010000038.1, from coordinate 19,288 downwards.
TCAGTTGGTCAAGCTCGACGGCGCGGCGTGCGGAGAATTCGCGTTCGGTCTCGCCCGGGGTCGCGCCCCAATAGTGATGCGGAACACCGGTGTGAACGATCTGCGGGAGCGGCAGATCCATATTGTCATGATAGAAGCTCATCCCCGTCATCGAGCCGGACACGACACTGCACCCGTGATAGCCGCGTTCACGCGAGATGATCTTCTTCTTGTTCGGCTTGCCACGCAGATTGTTGTAATACCAGACAAGCTTGGCCTGGGTTTCGTTCGCATCCGAGCCGGACATGCCGTAGAACACCTTGCTCATCTTCCCAGGCGCCATCTTCACGAGGCGATCAGAGAGGATGGCAAGCTCATCGGTCGTGTGCGCCGCATAGGAGTGGTAATACGCTAGGCGATAAGCCTGACGCGAGATCGCTTCAGCCACCTCAGTGCGGCCATAGCCGACATTGACGCAGTAGAGGCCGGCAAAACCGTCGATAAATTGGTTGCCATGCGCGTCCTGAATGCGGATTCCCTTCCCTGTCTCGACGATCGTCGGCTCGCCGAGCTTGCCGGTAGCGAAATCCTTGAGGTGCGTGAATGGATGCAGGACAGCGTTTCTATCTTTTTCGCTGATATCCTTGATGTTGATAGTCATAGGGTTTTCCTTTCAGTCTAAGATGTTGCCGATGCACACGTATTTGGGTTCGAGATATTCGGCGAGACCATGTCTTGAGCCCTCCCGGCCGAGGCCGGATTGCTTCCATCCGCCGAAAGGTATGGGCGCGCCGGTAAATTTCGGGGTGTTGACGGCGACCATGCCGTACTCCAACTGGTCGGTCAGCCGCATGGCGCGGTTCAGATCTCTTGTGTAAACGTAAGCCGCAAGGCCCATTTCTGAGTTGTTGGCCCGCGCAAGCACTTCCGCCTCTTTATCGAACGGAAGGATTGCAGCCACCGGCCCAAAGGTCTCTTCCTTGGCGATCAGCATGTCGTCAGTGACGTCGGCGAGAACAGTCGGGGTCACAAAATTGCCGCCGAGCGGACTGTCCTGTCCGCCAACAACGATGCTGGCTCCGGCACAAAGAGCTTCGGAAACCTGTCGCCTGCACTTTTCCGCGACAGAGGGTTTGGTCATCGGGCCAATGTCGACACCGGGCTCGAATCCGTGCCCGACTTTCAGTTTACTGGTGGCCTTCGCGAATTCCTCCACAAACCGTTGATAGCTTCCCCGCTGGACATAGATCCTATTCGCTGCCAGGCAGTCCTGACCGGATGTTGCGAATTTGGCTGCCATGCATCCAGCCACGGCAGTCTCCAACGGTGCGTCATCGAAAATGATAAAAGGAGCATTGCCGCCGAGCTCAAGTGAAGCCTTCTTCAGGGTCTTTGCGGATTGCTCGAGCAGGATCCGACCGACCTCGGTCGAGCCCGTGAAGGAGAATGCCCGCACATCGCTATGATCCAACAGCCGTTTTGCGAGCGGGGCAGCGTCTCCCGTGATCACTTGAAACACGCCGGCGGGAACTCCTGCGTCCTCGGCAAGACGGGCAAGCGCCAGAGCTGACAAGGGCGTTTCGGGGGCGGGCTTGACAATCATGGTGCAGCCGGCAGCCAGCGCGGCTCCTGCTTTCCTGGTGATCATCGCCGAGGGAAAGTTCCAAGGGGTTATGGCGACCGTTACTCCGACCGGCTGGACCTGCACAGAGAGTCGGCTGCCGGTAAGATGGCTTGGGATGGTCTCGCCATAGGCCCGCTCGCCCTCCGCTGCAAACCAGTCAAGAAAGCTAGCGGCATATGAAATCTCACCGCGCGCCTCGGCTAACGGTTTGCCTTGCTCGGCGGTCATGATAGCGGCAAGATCTTCCGCATTCTCGCGCATTCCTGCGGCCCATTTCCGCAGGTATTCGCCCCGTATCGAAGGAAGAACATCGCGCCATCTTTGAAATGCGCTTCTCGCGACGTTGACTGCAGTGTCCACGTCGGAAATCTCACAGGCTGCCACCTGAGCCAGTTCCTCGCCAGTAGCCGGGTCAGCCACAGAGATTGTTTCAGCCTTGGAAAGCCAGGCGCCATTCACATAAGCGCACTTTTGCAGAAGGTCCGGCCGCTGAAGCCCCTTTAATGTGGTTGCTGAACCTTTCATTCGTAACCCCAAATCGACTGTTCATTTTCGTCAAACTAACCCCGCAACGGCGGCGATTGGCAGCGCGATGTACGGCCGTAAAGGCGTTCTCCTGCGAATAACGACGTTCTGCTGAGTTTTTCCGTCTGATCTCGGTCTGCTTTTGGGGAGCCGCATTAAGGAAAGAGGACATTTCTGCCATCTACGCGTGGCCTACGACGTGACGGTCGTAGCTGGTAGGTGTCGGCCAGGCCTATAGCGGTGCCTCTTGCGGAGATGTGCCGGCACTTGGTTGCACCGTACACGGGGCATAGTTGTCCTGAGGCTTTGATAATCGACGAGCGTCTCGACTGAAACAGCATTGGGTGACCTTATGCGAGAGATCTCCTGCTTAGCCATCGTCGCCGTGGAGATCTAATTCGTCCACCCACCCTCTCACCAGTCCAAAATCCTTTTGCCAAGGATGTATCCACGCGGGTCGTTCCGAGCGGGCCGTCGCCCGCCCGATAAGCGACCAAAGAACTATGGAAGAGGATTAGCTGCGCGACCGCGCAAAAAACGCAGATGTTGTGCGGCATTTCCTCGTTGGCGGCACAAGCCCAACGTCTAAGGCGTGCTACCGTGAAGGAACACAAGCGGACTGGACAAATGTCTGGCTAGTCAAACAGCCCGGTGCAGGGGAGACGCAACATGAGCCACACCATCAACCACCTCAAAAAGCTGAGGCTCCAGCGCAGCGAACTGGCAGTTCCGGGTTCTAGCCCAGAAATGATCGACAAGGCGGCGAACAGCGCCGCCGACTTCGTCTTCCTCGACATCGAGGACGCGGTCGCCCCACCCGACAAGGAGCGCGCCCGCAAGAACATCATCCAGGCGCTGAACGACATCGACTGGCGCGCGAAGGGCAAGGCCGTCTCGGTGCGCATCAACGGCCTCGACACCCATTATATGTATCGCGACGTTGTCGACGTGATGGAACAGGCCGGCAATCGGGTGGACACCGTCCTGGTGCCGAAGGTGGGCGTGCCGGCCGACCTCTATATGGTCGAGGCCATGATCAACCAGATCGAGATGGCCAAGGGTTTCAAGACCCGTGTCGGTCTTGAAGCGCTGATCGAGACGGCGCTCGGCATGGCCAATGTCGAGACGATCGCCGCCACGCCAGGCCGGCTGGAAGCCATGCATTTCGGCGTCGCCGACTATGCGGCCAGCAACAAGGCACGCACTGTCAACATCGGCGGCTTCAGTCCCGACTATCCCGGCGACCAGTGGCATTTTGCCTTGTCGCGCATGACCGTCGCCTGCCGCGCCTATGGCCTGCGCGCCATCGACGGACCGTTCGGCGATTTCTCCGATCCCGAAGGCTACATGGCCGCCGCCAAGCGCGCCGCGGCCCTCGGCATCGAAGGCAAATGGGCGATCCACCCTTCGCAGATCGCTTTGGCCAACGACGTGTTCTCGCCGCCTGAGAAGGAGGTCACGCGAGCCCGCCGCATCCTGGAGGTGCTCAAGGAAGCGGAGGCGCTCGGAAAGGGAGCCGCGGCGCTCGATGGCAAGATGATCGATGCGGCTTCGGAACGCATGGCGCGCAACGTGCTGACGGTCAACGAGGCGATCGAGCGCGCCGGCCGGGCGCAGACGACGCACTGAGTTTTCGGGAGGAAAGATGGACATTCACGAATACCAGGCCAAGGAACTGCTCGCCCGTCACGGCGTGTACGTGCCGCGCGGCGGTCTGGCCTATAGTCCGGAGCAGGCGACGTACCGTGCCAGCGAGATCGGTGGCGGCAAATGGGTGGTCAAGGCGCAGATCCATTCCGGCGCGCGCGGCAAGGCCGGTGGCATCCGCATCTGCACGTCCGACCAGGAAGTGTCCGATGCCGCCGAGGCGATGCTGGGCAGGAAGCTGGTGACGCATCAGACGAGGCCGCGCGGCAAGCTGGTGTCGCGGATCTATGTCGAAGAGACCGTCGACATTCGCCAGGAAATCTATCTCGCCTTTGTTCTCGACCGTAAAGCCGAGCGGGTGATGATCGTCGCGTCTGCGTCCGGCGGCATGGAGATCGAAGAGATCGCCGAAAAGCAGCCAGATTCAATCATTCGCGCGACCGTGGACCCCGGCGCGGGGATGCAGCAGTATCAGGCGCGCGAGATCGCCTTCGGGCTTGGTCTCGAGAACAACCTGATCGGCAAGGCGACCGAAACGCTACTTGGTTGCTATCGCGTGTTTCGCGACTACGACGCCTCGATGCTCGAAATCAATCCACTGGTCGTCACGCGTGACGGTAATCTGGTGGCGGTGGACGCCAAGATGTCGTTCGATGAAAACGCGCTGTTTCGTCGCCCCGAAATCTCCGAATTACGCGACAAGTCGCAGGAGGATCCGCGCGAAACCTTTGCCAGCGACCGTGGCCTGTCCTATGTCGGACTCGACGGCGATATTGGCTGCATCATCAATGGCGCCGGCCTCGCCATGGCGACGATGGACATGATCAAGATCGCCGGCGGCGAGCCGGCAAACTTCCTCGACATCGGCGGCGGCGCCTCGCCCGAGCGGGTTGCGAAATCGTTCCGCGCCGTCCTTGGTGACAAGAATGTCAAGACCATCCTCGTCAACATCTTCGCCGGCATCAACCGCTGCGACTGGGTCGCCGAGGGTGTTGTCAAGGCAATCCGCGAAGTCGGCGTCAACGTCCCGTTGGTGGTGCGGTTGGCCGGCACCAAGGTCGAGGAAGGGCGCCGTATCCTGGCCGATTCCGGCGAGGCGGTGATCGTGGCCGACACACTGGCCGAAGCCGCCGAAAAAGCCGTCGCCGCCTGGCGGTCCGCCACGATGAAAAAAGCAGGCTGAGGGGACGAAGAATGGCAATTCTGCTTAACCGGGACACCCGCGCAATCGTGCAGGGATTTACCGGCAAGATCGGCAGTTTTCACGCCGAAGACATGAAGCGTTACGGTACTAATGTGGTCGGTGGCGTCACACCCGGCAAGGGCGGCCAGACACATCTCAGCCTGCCGGTGTTCAACACCGTCAAGGGCGCGGTGCGCGAGACCGGGGCCGAAGCGAGCATCGTCTTCGTGCCGCCGCCTTTCGCTGCGGATTCGATCATGGAAGCGGCAGACGCCGGCATCAGATTCTGCGTCTGCATTACCGACGGCATCCCGTCGCAGGACATGATGCGGGTGAAGCGCTACATGCGCCGCTACCGCTACGAGGACCGGCTGCGGCTGATCGGACCCAATTGTGCCGGCATTATCACGCCCGGCCAGGCGCTGATGGGCATCATGCCGGGGTCGATCTACCTACCCGGGCGTGTCGGCATTGTCGGGCGCTCCGGAACCTTGGGCTACGAGGCGGCGTCGCAGATGAAGGCGATGGGTATCGGGGTTTCTACCAGCGTCGGCATCGGCGGCGATCCGATCAACGGCTCGTCCTTCCGCGACATCCTCGAACTGTTCGAAAACGATGACGGGACGGACGCCGTGGTGATGATCGGCGAAATCGGAGGTTCGCAGGAAGCGGAAGCCGCACTCTGGGCGCGCGACAACATGAACAAGCCGCTGATAGCCTACATCGCCGGTCTTTCCGCGCCCAAGGGCCGCCGCATGGGCCATGCCGGCGCAATCATCTCCGCCTTCGGCGAGTCTGCTCAAGAGAAGGTCGAGATACTGAAGGAAGCCGGCGTCATCATCGTGCCGACGCCGGCTTCGTTCGGCGGGGTCGTGGCCGGCGTGATGGCCGATCGGACGAAGGCCGCATAGAGCAAGATCTGAGGTCAAATTTGAGGACCAGGTAAAAGGAACCGCTTGGTCGCCAAGGTGTCTCAAGACGGATCCTTGCAAATCGGCGTCGAGGCGTGCCCTACTCAAACGAGCCTGGTTACGAGTGGCGCAATAGTCCTAAAATGACTCTACGAACAGCCGCTAATGCGGCCAGCAGGTCGTGCAGCTGCGCGGCGTCCCCAGCGAGCCGTAGTATTGCGGATGGCGTTGTAGCTCGCTCTCGCGCCGCTAAAACATCGGCGATCGTGTCCTGCCCGCCCCTCCACAGCGGGCCGTTGCCCACGGCCCTTTGCCGTAGAGATTGCAACCGCCATCTTCAACGAAGTTGAAGACGCCATTCACCACGTTAGCTAGGCTGGATGCTCATGTTGCCTTGGGCTGTCCGGGGATGATCCAGTTGGTATGCCAGCGACCGTGCTGCCGCATTCTCCAAAAGTGCCCCGCTATCGGGATCGACAGCTGGTCACCTGATGTCCACCGCTGTGGCCCTTGGAGCCAATAAGAAGCCACCGCACACGGAACGGCGCTGAGTCGCAGAACCGGAAGCTAAGCTGCGCACAAAGCGCAAAAACGCAGGTTTTCTGCGACCGACCGGCGTGGTCCGCGCGCAGCGGCCTCTGAAGCATGCTAGGTTGTCTGGCAGTACGGATTGGCATCAAAGAATGCTTGGTCCGGTCAGCCAACCTAGGTGCAGAGGACTACTGCGAAATGGACTATGTGAAACCCTTCCTGTCTGCGGAGTATCAACGGCGTGTCCGTGACGTGAAGGCACGGATGGAGGAAGCAGGCTTCGACCTGCTAATCTGCCAAGACCCCGCAAATATGTGCTGGCTGACCGGCTATGACGCCTGGTCCTTCTACACGCCTCAAGTGGTTCTATTGCACCTAAAATCGGACACGCCGATTTGGATAGGGCGGCTGGTTGACGTGAACGGCGCTCGTGCCACGACTGACTTGCCTGCTGAGAACATCATCAATTTTTCCGACGACCGACTTCATCATGTCGAGCTGCATCCCTACGATGAAGTCAGCGAAATCATAAAATCCCGCGGCTGGGGATCTGATCGCATAGCGGTTGAGCTCGATGCGCATTTCTATACAGCGCGCGCGCATCAGCACCTTGTCAACGGCCTTCCAAACGCAAAGTTCTCTGACAGCCGCGGCCTCGTTAATTGGGCCCGACTCGTCAAATCCGATGCCGAACTCGTCTACATGAGGGAAGCGGGTCGGATTGTCAGCCACACCATGCGCCAGGCGATAAATAATCTGAAGCCGGGAGTTCCTGAATACGAAATCGTCGCTCAGATTTATGCCGATCAGACAAGAGGCGTTGATGGGAAATACGGCGATTATACAAGCCTCTGTCCATTGATACAGGTTGACGAGAAGACGAACGCTCCACACCTCACATGGTCGGACAAGCCCCTGCCCAAGTCGGGGCTGGTTCTCCTGGAAATTGGAGCGGCCAGGCGCCATTATCACGCGCCGCTGACGCGTACGGTCTACATGGGAAAGCCACCTAAGGAGGCCCAGCACCTCGCCAATGCCATCATCGAAGGTGGCGACGCTGTCCTCGAAATGGCGAAACCGGGCGTAGTCGTCGACGAGTTGAATACCGTGTGGCTGGACGTCTTGAACCGCCACGGATACGTCAAAAAGGGCCGTTCCGGCTACTCAATCGGCATGAACTTCCCCCCGGACTGGGGTGAGCGCACGGTGAGCATTCGTTCAGGCGAAAAGACGGTGCTCCAGGCGGGCATGTGCTTCCATTTCCAATCAGGGGTCAGGCCTCCTGCCTTCGGAGCCGCAATATCGGAGTCGTTTGTTGTTACCGAAATGGGTGGCGAGCGGCTAGCCGATGTCGCTCGCGAGCTAATAGTCGTAGACTAGCTGAAAAGCTTCTAGCATTTGTCTATTCAGCCGGATTGGGAAGGTCACCGAGGTGCTTCGCTTCCCAATCCCTGACCACCATCTCACCAGTGATCAGAGCGCTGAGCTTGAAGTGCGGCCCCGAGCAGCTGGGAGGCGCGGGTCCCCCGCGCGGTGTCTTCGCTGGTCTATGGGTCGGATATCGAGAAATCACCGGAGTGCGACACCCTAGCGCGGAGTGCCGGCCGCGCCATTCGTCGCAGCTGACCAGCAAGCGCAAGCGTGTGCATTTGTTGCTGGAGACAGTCGTTTCGCTCACCACGCGGACTGTCGGGAATTTGTGCGCAAAGCGGCTTCTTGATTGCCTGACAAGCTTCCACTCGAAGACGAGCGCGGTGGGTGTTGGTAGAAAATCACTCACGGGGCGGCTGCTCGACCGCTTCTTTCCTCAGCTACTCCATCCGCCAGATGACCAGCGCGATTTAAATGGCGTTGTGCGCACGAGGCCTTCAACTCTGATGTTAGCCAGATCGCGTCGACGCCAAGGCGGATCGTATGGTTCTGCTATTGCGCAACCTGCAAGACCGCGTCGGCAACTACCCACATAATCCGCCGACTCATAGACGCGGTAAAGGCATTGATTGCCTCAGATCGTCGGAGGCTCATGCTCATGCTCGAGGGATGTTCTTATCGAGATCCGCCAAGCGGCCAGGGATTGCCAGCCGTCCGGTCAAGAGCCGCCATCGGAGAGCGGTGCAGGTTCCGACCTGGCCTCGGGCGCGCCGCAACGTTCGCAAATCGCCCAAATTTGGGTCGTTAGCGCCGCGCTACCTCGCCCGCGCAATAATTCTGCGCGGAAGTTCAGTAATACGCAGAACGACACCGCTTTCAGCCCCAATTAGCACGATCTCCGCGAGCGTAGCCCCCTAGTCTGTTGGAAAATGACTGACTCTGGACGGGGGCTGGAAATGCGCTGAAGCGCTGCAACAGAAGCTCAAGCTGGCTGAACTTGTCGCAACACTTTGCCGTTGCCTTCTCCGAAAACCGAACAAGGATACATATGATCACCAACCCGCCCTTCCGTCCTCGTGAACTGCCGACTCGGCACCACGAGATTCTGATAGTTGGTGGAGGCATCGCGGGAGCGAGTGTTGCTTTTCACCTTGCAAAGAACGGTAAGAAGGACATCGCACTCTTAGAGCGCAACAGCCTTACGTCCGGCACAACTTGGCATGCTGCGGGTTTGATCATGCAGACGCGTGGTACTCACGCGCTAACGGAGATCGCAAAGTATAATGCAGAACTCTACTCCGCTCTGGAGGCCGAAACCGGACAAGCTACCGGATTCAAGCGAAATGGCACGCTTGGGGTCGCCAGAACCAAAGAGCGCCTACACGAAACCGCACGCAATGCTTCAATTGCCAAGAGTTTTGGGCTTGAGGCCCATATGATTTCGCCCAGTGAGGCGAAGAAGATATATCCGGCAATCGACGCGTCAATCATTGAAGGTGCAGTCTTCATCCCCGGGGACGGTCAAACCAGTCCCGTCGATACATGCACGGCCTTGGCGATCGGCGCCAAGCAAAAAGGCGTGAAGATCTTCGAGAATTCCGAGGTCATGGACCTCTGGCGAACACCTGAAGGCTATTACCAGGTCCGCACCAACGAGGGTGTCATTGAAGCTGAAAAGCTCGTGCTCGCGTGCGGACTATGGACGCGAGATCTCGCGTCCAAGCTGGGTGTGCGCATTCCGCTATATGCCGCTGAGCACTTCTATGTCGTGACTGACGCGATGGATTTTGTGACGCCGACCTTGCCGGTTCTGCGGGATACGGACGGCCATATCTACTTAAAGGAAGACACGGGAAAGCTGCTTGTCGGCGCCTTCGAGCCGTGGGGGAAACCGCTTGCGATGGAAAAGCTGCCGAAAGACACGGCATTCATCGAGCTTCCGGAAGATTGGGAACACTTTGAGTTGCCAATGACCAAGGCGATAGAAATCGTTCCTGAGTTGGCGAACACCGGCATTGCCAAGTTCTTCAACGGTCCTGAAAGTTTCACGCCCGACCTTCTGTTCATGATCGGTGAAGTCCCCGGCCTGAAAAATCTATATGTTTCAGCTGGCTATAACTCGGAGGGTATTGAGTACGGAGCGGGCGCCGGGCGAGCTCTGGCGGAGTGGATTATCGCGGGCGAACCCCAGATGGATATCAGCTTCGTCGACGTTGCTAGGTTTCACCCGTTCCAAATCAACAAACGATATTTGCACGATCGCACGCCCGAAGTGTTGGGCCTTCACTACAAGATGCACTGGCCGGCTTACCAGCCCGAGACGTCCCGCGGTGTTCGCAAAAGCGCGCTTCACGATCGATGGGCGAGGCTTGGAGCCAGCTTTGGTGAAGGCATGGGCTGGGAGCGCCCGATGTGGTTCGCAGGGGAGGGGGAATCGACCAAAAACCTCTACTCCTATGACGAGCCGAATTGGTTCAAATACACCAGCCAGGAGTGCAGGGCGGCTCGTAACGACGCCATCCTGTTAGACCAGAGCTCATTCGGCAAGCATTTGCTTCAGGGTCGGGATGCCTGCCGCTTCCTGCAGCGGATTTGCGCTGGCAATGTAGATGTACCGGTCGGGAAGCTGGTTTATACCCATATGCTCAACGAAAGAGGCGGCATAGAGACAGACATAACAGTCAATCGGCTATCGCAGAGTGAATACCTGATCATCTCGTCCGCGACCGTTCATCCGCGGGACAAAGCCCGGATTACAAAGCACATTACAGATGAATGGAACCTCACACTCACCGATGTCACCTCGGCTTATGCGGTCTTGTCGTTGCAGGGTCCAAAATCACGCGAGATCCTGTCCAAGGTTACCGACACGGACCTGGCAAATTCGGCATTCCCATTCGCGACCAGTCAGGAAATCGATATCGGCTATGCCCGCGTCATCGCCAACAGGCTGACCTATATCGGAGAATTGGGCTGGGAACTTCATATTCCCACCGAGATGGCTCAGCACGTGTTCGACGTTGTTTGGGAGGCCGGCCAAGCGTATGGCCTGAAGGCTGCAGGATACCACGCGCTTGAACACTTACGATCCGAGCGCGCTTATCGTGAATACCAACTCGATCTTACGCCAGTCGACACATTGCTTGAGGCGGGTCTGGGGTTCACGATTGATTGGAACAAGGAAGGCGGATTTATCGGGAAAGAGGCTTTGACCTCTCAGAAAAGCGCTGGGCCGCTCAAGAAGCGGCTGGTGTCCTTCAAGCTCCGCGATCCCAAACCGGTCCTCTTTCATGAAGAGCTTATCCGCTGCGACGGAGAGATTGTCGGTTATATTTCGTCTGGAGTGAAGAGCTTTACAATCGGAACCTCAATCGGACTGGGATATGTAAACCATTCCGCCGGTGTCACGAAGGACTTGATCGAAAAAGGTCGGTGGGAAATCGAGATCGCCGGCAAGCTCTACGAAGCCGACGCATCGCTTCGGGCGTTTTTCGATCCAAATGGAGATCGGGCCAAACAATAGGTTGTGTGCCCCTGTGGAGGCGGAAGGGACCCCCAATCCCGGTCGCCTCAGCTCCGAACTACTTTCGGCGCCCTGTGTGCTCATTACCCGTTATGGCCCACTTCCGCCGGCTGCGGCAGCGAAATGACGAGGTAATCATCGTGACGAAAGCTCCACAAATCGAGCGCATTGAGAAAGATCCGCTCGGCCCGGTGAGCATTCCGGTTTATGCCTACTACGGTCCTCAGACGGCGCGGGGCATCGCCAACTTCCCGATTTCGGGTATCCGGATCAGCCATTTCCCGAACCTCATCAAGGCGCTTGCCTACGTGAAAATGGCAGCGGCGCGCGCCAATGCCGCGCTCGGCGATCTGGACAGGAAAAAGGCCGATATCATCTGCCAGGTGTGCGAGGAAATCGCGGCGGGCAGGCATTTTGGCGATTTTCCGCTCGATGTGTTTCAAGGCGGCGCCGGTACCTCGACCAACATGAACATCAACGAGGTCATCGCCAACCGCGGCCTGGAAATCATGGGACTGCCACGCGGACGATACGACGCGCTGCATCCCAACAACGACGTCAACTTCGCTCAATCGACAAACGATGTTTATCCTACAGCGATCCGCCTTGCGATCCTTCTTTCACGCGGGGCGCTGCAGCGAGCTTTGGAGCAGCTCGCGGGCGAGTTGGAGGCCAGGGCGGAAAACTTTTCGGACGTGATCAAGCTTGGCCGAACGCAGTTGCAGGACGCCGTTCCGATGACGCTGGGCCAGGAGTTTCAGGCTTTCGCGACGACACTACGCGAAGATGTGGCCCGTCTCGGTGAGATTGCCAGCTTCTTCCATGAAATCAACCTCGGTGGCACCGCGATTGGCACCGGCATCAATACGAATCCCGACTATCAGGCGGCGGCTGTCGCCGAGTTGCGCGCAGTATCCGGACTGCCCGTCGTCTCGGCCGGAAATCTGATCGAAGCCTGCTGGGATACCGGCGCCTTCGTGCTCTTCTCGGGAATGCTGAAGCGGACGGCCACAAAACTCTCGAAGATCTGCAACGATCTGCGGCTGCTGTCCAGCGGCCCTCGCGGCGGCCTGAACGAAATCAATCTGCCAGCGCTCCAGCCCGGCTCCTCGATCATGCCCGGAAAGGTCAATCCTGTAGTGCCGGAGGTGGTCAATCAGGTCGCCTTCCAGATCATCGGCTACGATCTCACGATCACTCTTGCCTCCGAAGCGGGGCAGCTGCAGTTGAACGTGATGGAGCCGGTCATTGCCTATAACATACTGCACTCGCTGGAGCTTCTCACCAATGCCATCGACGTGCTGCGCACGAAGTGCGTCGTGGGCATTACAGCCAATGCAGAGACTTGCCGCAGACATCTCGAAGTCAGTACCGCGGTTGCTACAGCACTGACACCGGCGATCGGCTACGAGCGGGCGGCGGAACTTGCGAAGGAGGTCTTGGCCTCCGGCAAAACCATTCGCGAAGTCCTGGCCGAGCAGCCGGACCTTTCGGAGGACCTAATCGCGCAAACCGCCGATCCGCACCGTTTGACTGGGCCAACGCGGTCACGGTTGGCATCGTAACAGCGGGGCGAGGGCTTGATATCTGCGCAGTGGCGCGCGCAAGGAAAGTCCTGGCGCTCGGCTTGAGGGCCTTTTGCTGGACATCGGCCGACCGTTCGAAACAAAGTCTGGAACCATGACAAACAGCCAAAACGCCATCGATCTTGCCCATCGCCTTGCACCCGGCGCCGAGCACGCGCCGGCCATCGCCGCGCCCGACCGGACAACTCTCTCGCATGGCGGGCTGCGCCGCCTGATCCGCGATACCGTGGCGCGTCTCAACGCTCTGATCATCGGCCGTGGCGACCGCGTCGCCATCGTGCTGCCGAATGGCCCAGAAATGGCGACGGCCTTCGTCAGGTCGCCGCTGCCGCATCCACCGCGCCGCTCAATCCGGCCTATCGCGCCGACGAGCTCGATTTCTATCTGAGCGATATCGGCGTCAAGGCGATCCTTGTCGGCAAGGACGAACAGGGCCCTTCGGTCGAAGTTGCCGAGCGCCTCGGCATCCCGGTGCTGCGGCTGGTGGTACTGGAAGGCGCGCCGGCGGGCGTCGTGGCGATCGAGGGCGACCCTGTAGCGTCGCCGGTCTCACCCGGCTTGGCCCTGGTTAGTGACACCGCGCTGCTGCTGCATACTACGTTTCTAGGATGTACATGAGAAGATCCCCTTTTCCGACCCGGCAATTTCACTGAGCGGCACCAACAACAAACGTGGGGCCACGATCTCCTAGAATGCGCGTTCCTTGGGTTAAAGTTCTAAAAAATCTCTGCGATGATCTTGTTTCTGGCGTGATGAAGGTTCTTCAAATTCGCTGACAAGGGCGGCCATTGCACGCTGATGATGTTGCTGAGTCACTACACCCAAGGACGTCCATGATCGCGTTGAGGGTCGGCAGCGCGGGCGCGAGAAGTCGGGGATGACGCCTTTGGTGTGGGCCCATAGGTAGTGGTCGCGAGAGACGAACTCGCTGCCCTAGATGCCATAATGGGCCAGCGCTCCTCGCATAGCCAGGAAGGCGGCTGTTGAACGGGGTCCGATTGTGTCGGCACCAAGCATCAAGCGAGGGACAACCATGGACTATTATGCAGGAATTGATGTGTCGCTGCAACTGAGCAGTGTTTGCGGGGTGGATTCATCGGCTTCCCGGAGGTTCAAGTGATCTCCCAGGACGACGGCGTAATGCGGCTTCACCTGGAATACATATTCGCCGCGACTTTCATCGAACAAAAGCGCGGATGGCCGGATATCATGGCGAACATGCCCTATTATCGGGTCCGTGATCCCAAGAAGTCCACCATCGCCGAACTTCTAGTCACTCGGAACGGTAATTCGTATCATTATGCATCTGGTGATGGACAATTACGCCACTCACAAGACGCCCAAGATCAAGGCCTGGCTCGCGCGGCGCCCCCACTGGCACGTGCATTTCACGCCGACCTCGGCCAGCTGGATCAATCAGGTGGAACGCTGGTTCGCCGAGCTGACGCGTAAGCAACTGCAACGGGGTGTCCACCGCTCCACCGCCGAACTGGAGGCCGACATGGCCGCCTTCATCGGGGCGCACAAAGAAAACCCCAAGCCCTATCGATGGATCAAATCTGCCGACGAAATCCTCGCCTCCGTCAAGCGGTTCTGCCAGCGAACCCAGCTGAAGCAAAACCTATGTGCCGAAAACTTTAGATTCGGGTGACTAGGGCTCGACTACATCAGGAACAATCTGCAGCGGAATGCCCTCAGGCTCGACGAGCAACGGCTGAAGGCGCGCTACGACACCGGAACCGAGGCTCTTAAACGTCACGTGAACGGCTGACACTTTCAGGTATTCCCCCGGATGTCGGCGTAGGTTCATTCAGCCCGCGGCAGTTCCAAAAGACGTTCAGAGATTATCTCGGGCGCCTGGGTTTCAACTCCTTCGAGATCGGCTCCATGGTGATCGATGAGGGGTCTTTCGTGCCGAGAGTTGTCGTAAACGACCGTGACCGGCGTGTTCGGGCCGATTTCGGGACCTCGGCCAGTGACTGGATCCGCATCATAACGGCATTCGTGCTCGCCCTTCACGCCAGCCGCGACAACTCCCAGAAAAGCAACCATCCAAATGTGACGGTCTTCGATGAGCCTGCCCAGCAGAACATCGACCGGCAAGATTACCTCAAGTTCTTCGACATCGTCGCAGACGTTTGCAATAAGGGGGCAGGTTGTCGTTGCCGCAACTGACAAGGATCACGCGGTTCGAACCAGGGCACAAAGCCTTCACATGCACGTCATCGATTTCGGTTCAAAATATGTTCTGCAATAGAACTTCATTGTTTCGCAGTATGTCCTTGATAAACGGCCGACAGGCGCCAAGGGTCATTGTGGGCCGTATCCGTCGCGACGATCGCTGGCGCGGCGCCGCAGCGACGAAGGGCTCAGGCGAGATCACTCCGACCGCCTTGAGGATACCGAGTATCTGCGCCGCGGAAAGGTTTGGCTCGGGTGCGAGCATCAAGCCGACCACCCCCCATTCGAGTACGTGGTCCAAGCCTTGGGCAACGATACGTGAACCGACAAATGCGGCCCAACATATAGCCCAGGTCGTTTGGCGCCTCTGGTCGCTCCTGACCCGCATTTCCGGCCGCGATGCAAGATTTTATCGGCCAGCTTCGGCAAGCAGGGTATCGATCCAGCGATCAAGCGCGCTTGAACCGTCGTCGGGCGACAAACAGGCAGTCATGTACTCCCGTACTTCGGCATCAGCGTTGGTTGGAGACGAAACGGTAGGGCTGAGGTTGGCAGTTAACGTTACCCACGCGTATTGGTAGGTATGACGATCTTGAGAACGAGCTATGTTCGCTTTCGGAGAATAACTTGTGAAATGGAACTCTAGAATGTCGTCCTTTAGAAGACGCGCCTTGCCGATTCCTTGCGATGTGTTCCTTAGCGCAAGGAGGTGTCCGTTCTCACGGGCGATGGGAACGCCTAGTGGCGAAACTGTACTTGGATTTGGCCTAGGCCTCAATAGTAGCTCCGCGGAGGAGGACGTTTGCGGCGAGAAGAGTGAGCCTCGTAGGTGAGCCTGCGATCAACACCCGGCGTCGACTTCTTTAAAGCCAGCATTGCTGGTGAATCACGGCCGGAAGCTTAACGATCGCCCTCTCATGGAAATGCTCCAAGCTCAGCATTAAGAAGGTAGACACGATGGTCGATAGGGTCTTTGATCGTAGCAATGCTCTGTATGTCAAGAAAGTGCCCCGAAAAGGTCGTGGTTTATTCGCCAATATCCCGTTCAAGGCTGGAGATCTAATCGAGCGCGCTCCAACTTGGGTATTCGATGATCGGGAAGCAAGCCATATAGATCGTACTGGAATACTTGAGTATTACTTCGTTCGTTTCGACAAAAGCATCAAAATTGATCCTATAGCTCGGTATGTTGTTTTTGGTCTTGCTTCGTTAGTGAACCACTCTTTGAGTCCTAATGCACAAACGGTTTGGGCTGATGAAGAATCCGGCGCATGGGCCAGCATTGTGGCAATTAAGGACATAAAGGTGGACGAAGAAATAACGCAGACATATAATAACATCTCAGATTATCCTGAAACTGTCAAGTTCGTTGAGTGAATATTATTAGCGGCTATGTAGCGGATATTTTTAGCGGCCCGCCTTGAACCCTTGATTTTGTTATGTCATCGTGATCACCATATTACTTCAGTAGATAGAGTGAGCGAAAGCGTTTCCACATCGCAAAAAACATAATGAGATGCGAGTCATGAGAGTTACTAAACAAGGCGTCTAAAAAAAATAAAAATGCAGGAGAACGAACATGTATGACGCTTTTGCCTATGACGAGAGTATGGCTTCTACATATGAACAATTTACCAACTTACTAGGTAAAGTCGCGGAGGCAGACGAAACTGCTGGCTTTCTTGAGCGACTTTCCAGAGGAGGGTGTGCTCTTGAGCTCGGTATTGGCAATGGGCGCGTGGCGGTGCCGTTGAGCGAGCGCGGGGTCAAGGTCGAAGGCATCGACAATTCGGACAGCATGTTAAAACTTCTCGCCAAGCGTACCGATCTGATCAAAGCCTGGAAGGGGGACATTGCCGATTTCAGCTCAGAGCAACGCTACGATCTGGTCTATTGTGTTTATGGCACATTCACCCTGCTCTCCAGGCGCGAAGAGCAAATAGCTTGCCTTCGATCGGCTGCGGAGGCGCTAAAAGAGAAGGGGGTTGTGGTAATAGAAGTGCGTGTTCCATCCTTGGATGGTTTTGTCAGCGGCCAGAAAACTACTACTACCTTCGTTGATCATGAGAATACATTTGTCAATGCGGTACTCCACGATCCGGTAAACCAGCACTTGATTTCAACAATCCTCTGGTTTTCTGGTACATCGGTCAGACGTTTACCACAACGCGTTCGGTACGTTTATCACGAGGAGCTCGATACCATGGCCGAGTGCGTCGGGCTGGAGCTAGCGGAGCGTTGGGGAGATTGGGCGAGGGGTGCGTTCACCAATGAGTCCAAAGGTCATATCTCAGTTTACCGCCGAACCAGCTTGTAGTCGGTGACCTGCCTCTGAACGTTCATCCCCGGCGATTAGTTAGAGCCTCCGGCAATTTTGGTCCGATCCCAATCTTTGGGCCGCCGACGCCATCACGGCCGCCATCGGCCAACTCCTCGACCTCTACACCCCACACAAATGCGCACTACTTCAGAAACGCAGGCTATGCGTCTGGCTAATGCAGAACTCTCTAGCAAGCGGGCGATTATGATGGTCACATGTCGCACCGTGGCGATCCTAGGTGAGGGGCTTCTCAGCCGCACTCGTGATCTTGATGCGCAGTCGGTCTGACAGCAGCTTTTGCACATGGGGCTGAAGCTGCGCGAGAACGTCGGCTTCAACCGGGCAGTTGTCGATGTCGCTCGCGAGTTGGTCGTCATCATGTATGCGATGCTGAAACCCGGTGAGTTGTTCAACCGGGAAGAAACCGCCATCGCCTGATCCACCAGAAGTTCGAATGCGCCTGTCCGAGCCGTAAGAAGGCGGTCCCCGCCGGGGCGCGGGCCGATTCATTCTGCTGTCTCAGTTGTCCCGTAGCGTCAGAAAGCTCGCGATTGCCGCTTTTTCAAACTTGGAAAGCTCATCCCTCTCAAAGCCACTATCCGGCGGCCTCGTGTCGACCCGATGAAGACCGCGCTGCTGGTAACGACACCTCAATACCTATTTGGGCTTGCATTCGTTCCGCGACTAACGACTGAGACGCTTCTCTATTCGGCGTGTTGAGGTCAAGCGCTATCGAGCTTTTCTCCGGCGTTTTGACGTCTTTCGCAGGGCCTTGCTTCTCTACGGGATCGGCGTTTCGCCCTCCCATTATGGGGTTAGGAGAATGAGGCGGCACAATCTACCAAGCGTCTTGATCGCATGTTGCAATCGGTACGAGTGTCTCAGCGACTCGCCTCATGAACCGCTATGGAATGTCGCTTGTCGCGGCATAGGCGAGCGCCACCACGGGGCCGACACCGGGAACCGTCATCAAGCGCCGGCGGTCGCATCATTCTTGGCGATCGTGAGCACTTTTTTGTGCAGGCGAGCAAATTCGGCACGCAGCCCCCGCCGGGCGGCCAGCAGCGGCTCCATGATCTCTTCTTGCGCCGTCAAGAGTGCCCGCCGCTGCTGGCTCATAAGCGTCTTCACATGCGCCGGGCGGTACGTATCCCCCACGGTGACGGCCGCCTTGCTGAGGTAGGCTGAAGGCTGCAAGTCCTAGTGCAAGCACTAGGAGTAGTCCTATGACGAAGCATCAGATCGAGGTGATCACATCGGTCGAGCGGCGTCGGCGCTGGTCTCGCGAGGAGAAGGAGCGGCTGGTCGCGGCGACGTTTGAGCCTGGAGCCAGTGTTTCGGAGATTGCACGGTCGGCCGGCATCCATGTGAGCCAGCTTTTCCGGTGGCGCAAGGAACTCTGCCAGATCTCCGCGCCGTCCGTGCCGCAGCTCGTTCCCGTGGAAGTCGTCGAGGCGCTGCCAGCGCCGCAACCGCCGGCTACGCCATCGCCGATCTCCCGGCCGCGCAAGAAGAGCAGCATGGTGACGATCGAGCTTGGCGGCGCCCGCCGCCTGCGGGTCGAGAGTGATATCGACAGCGAGGCGCTCGGCCGGATCCTCGATGTTCTGGAGCGGCGATGATCCCGGTCCCGAGCGGTGTGAAGGTGTGGCTCGCCACTGGCTATACGGATATGCGGAAAGGTTTTCCGGGTCTTTCGCTGATGGTGCAGGAGACCTTGAAGCGCGATCCGCACAGCGGTCATCTGTTCTGTTTCCGCGGGCGGCAGGGGCAATTATCGACATTCTGCATATGGTTTCCGCTTTGCGACGGTTGCCTATCACTGGCATCCGTTGTTTGGGAGCACGTTGCAGGTTTCGCCATTTCGTCGTGGGAAGGCGTTGACGTGCATCTACACGGAGGAGCGT
>NZ_JAMYLU010000037.1:0-34018 GCF_040318135.1 Mesorhizobium sp. M1295 | reverse complement strand
GGCGATCATCAGCAACCCTATCGGCAGCGCGATGATCCCGATCTCAGACGCGATGTTCAACCAGCTGGCCGTGCCGGCTGCCGACATGAAGGCACTTCCCCCGAACAGGCCAAAGAAAAGCAGAACTGCGACCAGGCCGAGGAACGAGCCCGACTCTGGTCGACGCGCCAGCCGGCCGAGGGCTAGTCGGGACCGCGTGCGGTTCGGCACCGGGGTTAATGTGGACGTCACGGGATGTGCCATTGGGGTAATCCGCGAGCAAGCGGCCGGCCACGATGGAGCCGCCGCAGAGAAGGGAGGAATGGCCGCCCGCGTTTCAAGCGAGGGCGGCCATCAGTGAAAAGGGGCTATCGCGTCCCGGCCTTCACGCCGGCGATGGTTGCATCGACGGAAGCCTTGTCGATGATGCCGGGTCCAGTCAGAATCTCACGAGTGGGCACGGTGAGGCCGTAGTTTACATTGCCGTTCAGGATCGCCACGGCGAGGTAGCCCTGCAGGTAGCCTTGCTGATCAATCGCGCAGGCCTGTTTCCCATCCTTGATGTTGTTCAGGATGGTCTCGTCGAAGTTGATGCCGCATAGACGAACCTTATCACTTTTTCCGGCCTGGGTGAGGCCGTTCATGGCGGAATTGGCGTCAACGTTACCGATGGTGAACACGGCGGTCACGTCCGAGTGCTGCAGCAAATAAGCCTTCACAGCCTGCGCGACAGCTGTAGCTGAACCGAACGACGTGGCGGGCAAGGGCAACACGTCGGCCTCGCCGCCGCCATTCTTCATCCCCTCCTTGAAGCCACCACAATAAGCTTCGATATTGGCTGCACCCGGGAGGGTGTTAATGCAGACGCCTTTCTTGCTGCCGGCTTTGGCCAGGTACTCGCCGCCCGCGACGCCGCCCTTGTAGTCGTCAGAGCCGACGTAGTTCAGCGCGCCGAGGCGATCGGCCGCCTTCAACCCGCCAGCATTGTAGATGACCAGCGGAATGCCGGCATCCTTGACGGCCTTGAACGCAGGATCCATTGCTTCTGGCACCCAGTCCGGACCGACAATGGCATCGGCTTTCTGGTCGATTGCCTGCCGGATCAGCTCGGCAGCGTCCACACCCAGATTGTCATAGTTCTGGGGACCGAGCCAGGTGACCTTACCGCCCTGGGCCTCGACCACCTTGCCGGCGTCTTCGGCACCCCGCTTGACGATCGACCAAAACGGATCGTCCGGCTTGCCGCCGATCACGAAGATGTTGGCGGCAAGTGTCACCCCGGTGCTGAATGCAGTCAAAACCGTTGCCGATATGAGTGTCTTTAAAAGCTTCACAGTAGTCCTCCCAGGTTTCACCCGCCCTGCAGGTGTTCAATTAAGTTCTGCTGCCCCGCGCCCTCTCCTCATAGGCGCTGATGCCTCTCCGTCACTCCGCCGGCATACCCGAGCCTGCGCCACGGGCTTGCTGTTTGGCGCGTAGCTTCTCCTTCTTTTTGAGGAAGCGCGCCTTCATCGCGTCGTCGGCCTCCTTGCTACCGTCGTGCCAGGTACCGAACAGCTTATCGAGCGGCACGAGACCGTCTCCGCCGTAGTTCACCTCGAAGTACTTGTGGTGCAGGTAATGCACATAAGAATGGCTATCGAGATTCAACTTGTCGGTCAGTTCAAACGTTTCGAAGCCAAGATGACCGTTGACCGCGCCAAAGCCGGCGCCGTGCAGCGTGAAATAGGCGCAGACCGGGTTGGATGGGATCAGCAGGTGCAGCCACGCCTCGGCGTGATACAGGAAGCCTTCCACGGGGTGCATGGAAAGAGACGACCATGGGCTGGGATTGATCGAATTGTGGTGAACCGAATGGACCCACTTATAGACAGGTGGCCAGTGGATCGCGCGGTGCAGCAGAAAGAAATAAACCTCGTGAACAAACGGCGCGAGCAGCACCAAGAAAGACAAGTAGAGCCAATTGGTCGTCCAGGGCAGCCAGACCGCCCAGCTGTTGGCGTAGACCCACAGCATCACGATCTCGACCACCGTCCACAGCGGGATGGTGACAAAGAAGGACCGCAGGAAATTGTCTAGGTTCTGGCGCTGGAACCAGAAAACGTCGGACGGCACATCAGACGGAAATTTGGCATTGTATTTGAAGCGCGTGCCCTGCCGACGATGAACGTAGAAGCGCAGTTCGAAGAAGCCATAAAACAGGAAAATGCCGGCGGCGTTCAGACCGTAAAGCCAAAAATAGTTGAGCAGCGACAAGCTTGCCAGGCTCTGCCAGTTCGGGATGAGAAAATTCACCCAGAGGAGCGATGTGGCGATGTGGAAAGCATTCCACGGCCAAAAAAATTCAGGGAGCCAGGCGATGACCTTTCTTGCATTGAACGGACGATGCCACAACGGCGCCGGTTCGGCGCGGCGGTGCGGCGCCCAATTGCCGCGCTTGTCGCGTGTCCCATACTGAAGGTCATCCATCGTAACAGCACCTCCGTGCCCGGATCAGTCTTGAGCGTGGATCTAGCCGCCGGGAGCCATCATCCGATCACACCCTAGCTGGCACATTTCATATCGGAGGGTTGATATTTGTAGTAGTCGAAAACAATATCAAAATGATATTTGTATCATTTAAGCTCAATCATCATGATACAAACGAAGGTGAGGTTCATGACTCGGCCGACAATTCGCGATCTCGCTATCGCCGCAGGCGTATCCACAGCGACCGTAAACAGAATTCTGAATGGGACCGTTTCCGTGCGCCCGAAAACTGTTCAACGCGTTCAAAGCGCTGCGGCGGAAATAGGATTTTACGGCATCGGTGCGATTGACAACCGGGCCCGTCAGCTATCGCCACAATACCGATTGGGGTTCCTGCTGCAGCAGTCCACTCGCGATCTCTACCAGCTGTTCGGCAAGAAAATCGTTGCCGCCTGTCGCGATCGCCGGGACGAGGTGATCGAGCCGGTTATCGACTTTGTGGATCTGCTTACACCGGAGACTATCTCGAGCCGCCTCGTCGCGCTCGGCGAGTCGTGCGACGCTGTCGCTGTAGTCGCCGCAGATCATCCGATCATTGGCCAGGCCATCCGTTCTCTGAAGGAGATCGGGAAACCCGTCATCTCTTACATTACCGACCAATCAGCGCCGGAACGGGCGGCGTATGTAGGCACAGACAACTGGAAGCTGGGGCGCACCGCAGCCTTCCTGATCACCCAGACCACACATGGCCCTGGTCGCATCGCGGTGTTCATAGGGAACCACCGGTATCAATGCCAGGATGTCGCAGACGCCAGCTTCCGGTCCTATTTGCGCGAGCATGCTCCGCGGCTGATAGTGGAGGAAAGTCGTCCGACCCATGAGGAATCGAGTGAGGCGTACCGCATGGTGGCCGAGTTGCTGAAGGCGACTGACGACCTTGTGGGCATTCTGATCGTCGGCGGCGGAATAACCGGCGTCCTCCGTGCGCTAAGGGAGGCAACTCTCGAGAAGCGTTCGGGGATCAAGCTGGTTTGCCGTGATATTGGACCCGAAACCCGAAAGGGACTGTCTGAAGGGTTGATCACTGCAGCTCTCTGTCATCCGCTCGACGCAACCTCGGCCCTTCTTGTCCAAACCATGATTGATCTCATTGGACCACAAGCACCGTTCGCCACCCTTCAGCGATCAATTCCTTTCGAAATAGTCACGCCGGAAAATATCTAAGGCAAATGTCAGCTAGGGGTCGCCCGTCGGGCGTTCTGCGACCCATAGGAATGTCCGTTTTCAGCTCACGCGCAAGCCGACCTCAACGTCCATCATCGCCTAGGCCGTTCCATGCCCAGTACGACGGGTCAGGGCACCGGCACGACGAGCAGCGGGACCAACATGTCCGGCGATCAGGGCACCGACACGACCACCACCAGCGGCACCACAAATCCGAACTCGGCCAGAGACTGCGCGCCCGGCCAGCAGACTGGCAGCGCTCAGCAGGCTGCGCCAGGTCAGCAGGACACGACCGCCAACACCGCCGCGCCAGGCCAGGTGAAAAAGACGGACGAAGGTTGCTGATTGGCACATCGGCACAGGTTGGAATCACCAGCGTGTGGCTGGCAAGTCTCCCCCGACCACCGCGTGAACTCAACTCGGCTGGCGAGCAAGTTGCCGCCAGCCGAGCATCAGTCTATGAACCTTTGCGCTTGCTTGTGCTTTCAGTGGGGCACGCCTCGCTTCTGTTTGCTTTCGGTCAGATAGATACGCGATCGCCTCTACTCTAGCGCTGAACAGACCTGATGGCGCGCTGATCCACAGACATTCGCCAAAAGCCCGCGTCTCTGGATTGAGGAGACGCGGGCCGGATCGGAGTCAGCCGATCGTGCAGCAATATCGTATGGAGGATGTACTGCGTGCACCGAACCTTGCCCGCACCCCGGTGTTCCACCTGGAGCGCAAAAAATCCCGCCGCACACTGCCAGGGCGGCGGGACCGATCAAGCGCCTTTGCACCAGGCAGGGACTTCGGGGGTGGGCTTTGCGAGGTGCGCGCGGACCGAAAGCGAACTTAGGGCAACAGCGGCGACGCGTCCACCAACCGCCGGTTGGAGCGACAGGACGATTGAGACACCGGCAGGTCAGGTCATCCCGGGTCGCTATGGGTCGCAACCAGATGGTAGCGGAAATTGTTGCGGATATGGTCGTTGAAATAGCGGCCCTTGGCGAATGCCGCCCGGAAAGCGGCAAAAGTTTCCGGCGGTACCCCCTCAAACTCGCACCGCTTACCGCTGGCCACGAACCAGACCGAGAGGATTCTTCTGTCGGGATCGTATTCCGTTTTGCGTATCGATATGGAGGGCATGACGGCGGCTCGATTCGAAAAGCAATCAACGAGCGGAGAGGCCGTCGCGTTCCTTGCGAACGTGATGGTGCGGTGAGGCACGAGGCTCAATGCGGAGCGCCAGCGGCCGCGATCAGCGCCTCCTCAAGAAACCGCTTCAGCTTCGCCGAGCGCTGGGAGTTTCATCTGCTTGCCGTTCTTACTTGCCCGGGACGACAGACGGCGGTCGCGGTATGCCATGCGGGGCGCTTCAATACGTCGCCGCGTGGGATGGCGAGGAGGCGGGCCAGTGCCAGTTGGACCTTGTAATGGAACGCGCAGCGGCGAGCAGGTGTGGTTGACCGGCGCGTCTCGCGTCCATGGCCCGTTTTCCTTGCGCCGATCTTCCGCCATCTTGGCCTTCACCCGCATTGCTGAGGATCTTCGTGAGGTGAATTGAGATCCGCTACGTCGCTGATCCTCTGGGACTGTCAAGGGCCGTTCGGCGGGCTTTGCTCCGGAACAATGTCTTCTTCCGAAAGTTTTTCCTTAAGTAGCAAAGGAGATTCGAAATGTCAGAAAGTCGGGAATGGTTTGTCCAATGGCTTAGAGACGCTCATGCCATGGAAGAGCAGGCAGAGACGATGTTGAACGGGCAGTTGAGTCGTATCGAGAATTATCCCGAACTGAGCGACCGAATCCGACAGCACCTCGACGAGACTAAGCAGCAGGCTGCCCGGCTGAAGACTTGTCTCGATCAGATGGACGAGGGTTCATCCACGATGAAGGATGCTGGCGGCAAGCTGACGGCGATGGCGCAATCGCTGAGCGGCGTCTTCGCTGGAGACGAGGTGATGAAAGGATCGCTGGCGAGCTACACGTTCGAGCACATGGAAATCGCCTCCTACACGATCCTGATTGCCGCTGCTCGATCGCTCGGCGAAACCGAGGTTCTTCGGGCTTGCGAAGAGAACCTGCGAGAGGAAGTCGCGATGGCGGATTGGCTGAAAACCCATCTTGCCTCAACGACCGAGCAGTTCCTTGCGCGGGCCGAAGCGGACAGCGACAGCGCCAAGCGGTGATCGGTGGGAACGTAGCGATCTTGAAGTGAGGGATCGGCGCGGAAGCTGGTTAACACCGGCTCCGATGTCGACGAGCGAGCTCCGCGGCTTGGAACTGAATAGGAGCGGCGGCGGACGGCAACGATCGAGGATGCCCATCGATCATTGCGGGGAACATAGCGAAAATTGCTTGTAGGCGTTGCCGTAGCATCAAAGCGCGCTCGATACCTGCTTCCGGCGTCGGCATTCTTCGAATTTACCGGAACGACGTACCTGAAGGCGAAAGATCGATTTCAGCTCCACGCTCCTCGTTTGTGGCCATCGCCGGACCGAGAGGAAGTCCGCCGCTCCGCTAACACGTGGCTGGACGGGGCGCGCCAAGGTCATCGCTGACTGTCAAACCATTTCTGCAGAATTTGACGCACACAATACCGATCCGAGGCCAACTGGGAGTGCATACCAGCTTGGAACTGTGCGGAACCGTACGAAGTCGATTGCAAACAACCAACCTGGTTGGCCGGGCATTAATTTAGCAAAGCGTCAATTAGGGAAAGCATCGGGAGGAAGACCATGCTGCACGTTAACATGCCTCGCGAATTTGAGGTTGGCGATGAGGTTTCACTAGCAGGTACCGTCATCACGATTCTCCCCAGCGGGCGCGCCAGGGTGAGCATTCCCTCGTATGACCATCCTTATACGATTGATCCGCCACCCAAAAGTCCGGGCCGGAGACCGAGTGGTTCTTGTTGGGGACGTCACCCGCATCGATCGCGGAGCAAACAAACTCACTGTGCGGATTGACTGCGGCGGGGTGATCACGGTCGACAAGTCGGCGATCACTCGGCTGAGAAAGCACCGCCGGACTTCAGCGGGTTGACACTACGGCGATACAACGGCCACGCTTGTCGGCGTAGGGAAGATGCAAGCGCACTTTGAACAGCCCAAGGGCGCGGCGCTGTCCAGCCGGATAATGGGCGGACGAACGGATAAGCCGGAGTTCGACGGCTAGCAAGTCCGATATGCGCCTATCGCGACCCCGCTTCACCTGCCGTCCAGCCGTTCGCGCATTCGCGATCGTCGCTCTCAACAGGCGGCGCGCCCGGCCAGGACGTCTCGCATAGCGCGCTGTCGAAGGAGGCGCCCAGCAACATTTCGGGTGAAGGCCGCGGGCATCCGATCGATCGTAACCTTTCTCTGCAATGATCGCCTTGTCGCCGGCGATGGGCCTCCGGCTCTTACGCATTATGGAGATCACATGTTGGTCCCGGCACCCACAAGGAAGCCCGGAACGGGTGAAGCACAATTGTCGGTAAGCGCAAGGCGACGACAATCAGCGGCCCCGCTAACAATCGTGGTTGCGCCTTTGGGCATCATGGTTCAGACCGCTGGCGGATTAGAACTCTGCTGGCTTTGCGATCGGCTCATCGCTGCCGACAATCGGTGACCTATATAAAGGGGCATGTCCACACGCCGAAAAATCAATGCAACAGCGAAACTGATTGGAGAGTGGCCTTTAACCCCGGCTGCAACGCTTGGATCGTCCGTCAGAGCGAGGGGTATTTTCCTTGAAATACGCGCCCGCCTTCCAACGGAGTTCAGGAAACTGCTCCATATCGAGTCCCGCGTGCTTACCCTGCGCCTGTCTGAGGGCACCGAGAATGATGTGCAGGTGGTATTCGGGATCGTATCCAATGCACTGCAGAATATCGAAGACCTGCCCGTAATCCCCCGTGAAATCGAGGACATTCTGACGATCTCGACGGCCGAACGGCACCGCTGGCTGAAAGATGGTCGCTTGCAGAGCGCCGGGACGAAAACGGTGAAACTCCGCGGGCGGGCAAGGAACATCACCTTTCACGTGTTCGACCCGCAGCACGTGGAGGATGTGCTTGACCGCGACCTGGTTACGGTCTGGCGCGAACAGGACGCAGCGACAGCTGCAGAGAATAGGCGGCGAGCCGCGGGGAAGGCCGCTATGAAACGTGCTCAAAGAAGCGGCCGCGGAACTGCAGCTTCAGTTGGCTATGGCCCCGATGAGAACTCGCACTCCAGTTTGCGCGGCTGGGAAGATTTTGAGAATGACGGACTCCTGCGCTGATAGGCCGGGCGCACAAGCAGGTTAGGACGTTTGCCTGCGCCGTGCGAGATGCGCAAGGAGGGCCGTCAAACGCATCGCGTTCAGGACCCGCTTCGCAGGGACACCGCCCTTGCGCGCCATCTCGACCCCCCAATGCATGTGGTCGAGCTCGCGGATCGAGTGAGCGTCCGGATTGATGCTGAAGATGCAGCCCTGATCGAGTGCCTTTTGATGCCAGCGCCAGTCGAGGTCGAGTCGCCAAGGATGTGCGTTGATTTCGACAGCGACGCCGTGTTTTGCACACGCTTTGAGGACTTTGTCGACGTCGAGATCATAACCGGGCCGGCGCAACAGCTGGCGACCGGTCATGTGCCCGAGGATTGTCGTCCGAGGATTTCCGATCGCCTCAATGATACGCTCCGTCTGTTCCTTCTTGGGCAACTTGAAGCGGCTGTGCACGCTCGCGACGACGAAATCGAACTGCTCCAAGATATGATTCGGGTAATCGAGCGAGCCATCCGCCAGGATGTCCGCCTCGATGCCCTTCAGTATGCGAAATTTTCCATTGTATGCCTTGTTCAGCCGGTCAGCTTCGCGGTGCTGTTCAGCAATCTCCTGCAACGAAAGGCCGCCTGCGTAGTGAGCGGACTGCGAATGATCGGCGACACCATAGTATTCGAAACCGCGCTTGCGCGTGGCTTCAGCCATTGCCTCAAGCGTTTCGGTGCCATCGGATGCGGTCGTGTGAGAATGCAGGATGCCATGCAGATCTTCATCCCGAATGAGGGCGGGTAGCTTCTGCTTTGCCGCTCGCTCAATCTCGTCCCTGCCTTCGCGCAATTCAGGTTCGATAAACTGCAAGTCTAGAGCTTGGTAGATTTCTTCTTCTGTCGCTGACGCGATCAGCTTTCTCCCGCGATGAAGCCCGTCGGCATTTAGGGTGAACCCCTTGTCGGCCGCGAACGTCTTCAGTTGCTCGAGGTGGTCTGCCGAACCGGTTGCCTCGAGCATGCGCGCGCCAAAGTGCTTCCTGTCCGTGACAACAAGCCTCAGGGTCGTATCCTCGATTCCAGTCGATTTTCTGGCCTGCGCTACCAGGGCGAAATCGGAAACGAGCTCGCAACCGCGCCGGAAGTCGCCTGCAATTTCGACGCGCGAAAACTCTGGATGCTCTTGCTTCACTGATATGACCGCATGTTCGAGAAGAGCGGCGGCCTTGTGCAGGTGAAGTTGCGTTTCGCCGCTTCGCACGATGGCCAGGTTCTGCAGGAGCTTTGTCTGAAGCGCGGCGCCGAGGCCTTTGACTGGGCGTATGCGGTCTTCTCTTGCTGCGGCCTCGAGCTCCGCCAGCGAGTTCACGCCGAGCGCCTGATGAAGCTTCAGTATCTTATCGGGACGAAGCCCGGGTATGGCAAACAGCTCCATCACGCCCGCTGGAACATCCTCGCGCAGCTTCTCAAGGCTTGGGTGCGTGCCGGTTTGGTAAAGCTTGGTCACGATGTCTGCGATCGCTTCACCGATCCCCGGGATCTTGGTGAGGGCGCCGGCGGCGATGATCCGATCAAGCGGCTGCGACAGCGCCGTCAGACTGTCTGCCGCGCGCAAGTACGCCTTTATGCGATAGGGATTGTCGCCGCGCATAGACGCCCGTTGTGCGTATTCCCTCAAAAGACTGGCGACGGTCCTCGGATTGATTTTTGCCATGGCTTCAGCCAAACGGAGGCCGATCTCCGCAGGTTCCAATCAGGCAAGGCCATGAGCGCCGCGTTGCCCTTTAAATCCCGGCTTTACTGCCTCTTCACGTACGCTACAAATTGGGCAAGGATTGGTCAGCGCGACCCCATCCAGCCAGAGCTTTGGAGGCTGCGCGTTTCTTTAATTCAGGAGCATCGCCCACGTGGAAATGAGAGGGCGCATCTATTGTCTTCATCTCCGCCCACGTGATCGGTGCCGCGACAGGAGCGCCCGGACGTGATCTCGCGCTGTAGGGCATGATCGCGGTCGCCCCGCGCTGATTGCGTAGATAGTCCACAAAGATGCGACCCTTGCGGCGCGTCTTTGACAACACGGCCGTGAAATGGGCCGGATCGCTCCGGGCGACCGCCTGCGCCAGGCGAGACGCAAAGTCCTTCACCTCTGGCCACTCGGCGCCAGGGGTGAGCGGCGCGATGACGTGCACTCCTTTGCCTCCCGTCAACATCGGGAAAGTCGTAAGCCCCAGCGATTTAAGGATAGCGCGGAACTGAAAGGCAGCGGCGCGGACGGCCTCAAAATCGAGGCCTTCATCGGGGTCGAGGTCGAAAACGAGGCGGTCAGCCTTTTCGACATCCTCGATCCGAGCCCCCCATCCATGCAGCTCGATCGTTCCCATCTGGACGCAAGTCATCAGTCCGTCGGCATCGTCGACATAGAGATATGGTTCCTCGTGCCCGTCCTTCTCCGTGATGCCGACGTGGTGGACTTTGTCGCCAAAGCTGCCGGCGTCGTGTTTTTGGAAGAAGCACTTCTTCGCGCGGCCCTGTGGGCATCGAACCAGACTGATCGGCCGGCTGCCAACCCAAGGAAGCATGATCGCCGCGACCGCTGCGTAATGGTCGGCGAGCTGTCCCTTGGTGATGTTGGACTCCGGATAGATGACGCGGTCACGGTTACTTATCGCGATGGCGGTTGTCGCAGACGCGGCGAGATCGGCTGCATGACGTTCAGTCTCGAGCACGACCGCCTCCGGCTTCTTGTCTTCGCGGAGACCAAGATAGCTCGGATGTCGTAACGTCCCTTCATTTGTCATTTCGGTGAAGGCAATCTCAGCGACCAGTTTCGGACGGAGCCAGTGTGCGCCGCGCACTTCGGCGCGTGGTGCGTCGACGGTGGCGGCCTTCTGCTCAAGCGGCGCCATGATCTTCAAGAGACGAAGAAGTTCAGCGGTATCGAAGCCGGTGCCGACTTTCCCGGCGTAACGCAGCTTGCCGCGGTCATGAACGCCAAGGATCAAGGACCGAAACGCGCGGACCTTGTCGGACGGCGTCCAGCCGACAATCACAAATTCCTGCCGCCTGATGCATTTGATCTTCAGCCAGCTTGCGCCGCGGGCCGCCACATAACTCGAATCCGCGAGCTTTGAGATGACGCCCTCAAGGCCGGCTGCGCAGAAGCGATCGAGCAGCTCTTCTCCGCGGCCGAGGATATGGTCGGAGTAACGAAGGACGGGATCTTTCGCAGGCAAGATCGCCTCCAGCTTCGCCTTGCGCTCAACAAGAGGAAGCCTTGTCAGATCTTCGCCGTCGAGCTGCAGCAGATCGAACGCATAAAAGTCGATAGTCGCCGGGGCACCCTTCAATGCATTTTGAAGCGCTTGGAAGTTAGATCTTCCTTCCGCATCGACAACCGCGGCCTCGCCGTCAATCAGGGCGGAGCGCACCTTGAGCTTGCGAGCCTCGGAGAGGATCGAGGGAAAACGGCTAGACCAGTCCAGGCCAGATCGTGTGTAGGCTCGCGCCTCGCCACCGCCGACGGCAACGAGAATACGGTAGCCGTCGTATTTCATCTCATGGATCCAACGATCGCCGGCAGGGACCGTGTCCACGAGCGTTGCGAGCTGGACCGGCCGGAAAGCGGGCGGCGCTAAAGTGAGCTCGTCACGAGCGGGCGACTTCGCTTGACTAGCGCTCGACGCATTGATTGCCTTACGCGACGTTGGCTTGACCACTCTGACCTAAACCATACTCAGAGACGAAACAGCGTTATCCGCCGTCCAACGCGCGACTACTTCTTTAGTTTCGCTTCCGACCGTGTTGAGCTTTTCGCGATCATTGCCGACCCGCTTGATTAGCGCCTCGGACTGAGGCCGTGCTTCCTGCCTCCGGCCCTTCCATTCCCGATTTTCGCGCACAGCTCACAGGCGATAATCAAGAGCAGGAACGTGCCCTCAACGCCGCCACAGCGATATCCGCATAGCGCCGTCGGGTCAGCTCCACCTCCTCTATTGGAAGATCGTCAAGGATTCCTTCGCGGCGGTCGCGGAGCACGGTCTCTAGGAAGCACACCTTCAAGGAGTCACCGAGGTAAAGAACGCCAAAACCGGTTGGCGTAAAGACGGCGTCGAGGATCGCTGAACCGGCTCGGCGACTTCCCGTACCCCAATGGATCAGGATAGGTGCTCCAGTAGATCCGACCGAACGTCCGACCCCGCGGTATGGTCTCGATTTCGAGCTTTGCGGCTGCGAAATCGGGTGGAGGTGGAACGCCGGGCATTCAGTCGAAATCGCCCCTGGCCATGCCTTCCGCCGCGGCCAACACCGAGGCGTCATCACCTTGCTGAAGGGCTCGAAGGCCCGTCCGCCCATCGAGGGTGCCATGGCGCGACGCCAGAAACCGATAGACGGCCCAGGCACTGTTGCCCAACATGGCATGCAGCGCCGGCAATGCGCCGAAGGGACGACCGTCCTTGTCGAGTTGCCAGACAGGAAAGCGGAAACCGCGTTTGGCGCCATCGATCCCGAGCACCTGCCCGCTTTGCCGCTTGGCGTTGACCGTCACCCGCGATGTGCCGAGCAGCTTGGCAAAGGCATCCGCGCTCAGCATGCCCTCGCCGGCGACAATTTCGGCAACACGCTTGCGGCCACGCGCGCGCGCTCCGGCAAGAGCCGCCTCAAGTTCGGCATCGGGCATGCCCGTGTCCTCGACGGGAAAGGTGTCGTCTGAAGCGATCGGTTGCTCTTCGACTGGCGTGATCGTCTGCGCATCAGCCGCCGGATCGACCTCTACCCGGAACGATACGCGGTGGCCGATCTTCCGGCTGCGTGCGATCGCTTCCTGATAGCGTTCGAGCAATACCTTCTTGAAGTCTGCCTGTGCCGGAAGCTTTGTGGTGAAGCTCAGGGTGGCGACTCCCGCATGCGACGCGGACCCGCTATGATTGCTTGGTTTTGGAGCGGCCATGAAGAACCTCCTGCTGTCACCAATATGGTTACAGATCGCAAGTTCGTCAAGTTGGATAACTTCGTAAGGGAGAGAACCTTGCGTTGCGGACTACACAATTCCCCACGCTCGAAACCTTCCTCTGCCCGTCATCTCGCGCAGCCCGAGCTCGCCGACCAGATTGAGCGCCCCCTGTTTTGTCACTTTTAGCCGCTCCTGGATCATGCCTGCCGAGACGAGTGGCCGCGACAGCACGAGTTCGACCTCGGACAGTTTGGAGCTGGTGCGGCGGTCGCGGAGTTTTCGCTCCATCTGGCCTTTTGCCAGCACCAGCCGATCGTGTTCCTTCAGGCCGACCAGCGCGGCGTCGTGGATAGCATAAAGGCAGGCCAGCAACCGGTCCGACCGGTTGCGCGCCCGCCGCCGCTCGCGCGGGATGTTTTTGGCACCGAGATGCAAGCAGGCCAGATGGTTGGCGGCAAGGCCTTCCTGCCGCAGCAGCGCGGCAACAAGCAGCGGCCCGAGCCAAACTCCATGCTGAAGCACCTCGATGTCCGCCCAGGCTTCGAGCAGGATCGCCGCGCGCAACACCGCCGGCAACTCCCGCGTTTCCGCGATAACGTCCTGCCATTCGGCCAGCCGTTCTTCTTCATTCCAGTCAAGATCGTAGATCAGGCCGTTTTGCGGCTCCGGCCGGTGACGAAGTGACATCTCCTCTCTTCGAGCAGGCACGTCGGCGCCGCTCAGAATCTTCGACGAGCGTGCCAGGACAGCATCGATCTCGGCAAACTCCTCAGCCAGAAGCTCGTCCTCAATATCGTCCCGAACATCGGCTTCAACGACGCTGTTTCCACCCCCCTGCCCTTCCCGGTTTTTTTGTTCCGCCTCCGACATGGCGCCACCCCGGCCGGTCAGGGCCAAAAAACCGTCACGGCTGAGCGCCCAGTCCGGCTTCTGCGAAAAAATTCGCCGGCGGGTTCGCAGCACCGCATGGGCCCGGGTGAGCTCATGGGTCGGCGTCCGAATGTCCATATGGGCGTCGTGCAGGACCAGGTCCTCAAGATGGGCGAGCTCGCCCTCGATCCACAGCCCGGCGGCTGCGTCGGCGAAGTGCTGGCGCTCGACAAAACCGTCGCGGACGGGGGAACGCGCCAGTCGCTCATCAAGCCGCGCCAAAGCCTCGGTCGCCTTCGCGACGGGCGCGATGAGGGTGTCGAGGGACAAAAGACCGATGTCGTAAGCCATTGTTTTCATGATGCCTGATTCGCGTTAGTCAAGCTATCCGGCTGTTAAGTTGACTTGCAGGGGATTTTCTCTGGCGGCTTTTTCACTATCGATAATGACCTCTTATCGATACTTAATCGTTACACTCAGGCAGCCCAGTTCCAAGTTCGTTTGCTTTCTCCCTCCGAGCCCACGATGCGGCGATCCCTTCGCAGGTCAGAAGCAGCAACTGGTATACTGCTCGTTGCGCAAGCTCCGGCAAACTCGCAACCCGGGCGCCCCGCGGCGTGGTCGTTGCGCAGTTAAGATCATAGACGACCGCGCGACTTCCCCCTCGCGTGCTAGGCACCTGCGGCTTCCTTCATGCGCGCCAGATGCTCCACGGCAGATCTGTTCAGCGCACTTGTGCAGTGCCGTCCGTTCTCCCAGCCAGACGAGCGCTTCCTCACTGATCCAGTAATGTTTGGAATAGCGGGCCTTAACACAGTGAAGACGGTTGACGAGGAAAGCGAAACCGACGGGTGCGCGTAGGCCGTCTTCCATGATCGCGGAATTACCTGAATCACCAAGTTCGGTACTATCCACCGCGGCGGACCCCAACCCGCCCGGCCGGCGCCTATTCAGGCAAACTACCCCAACGCCCCCCAGCGGCGCCGGCCACCTTCCCCGCTAGGCGAGCGCTTCAGTTCCTCGGCAGCTTGTGGATCTCCAACCTGACCGGGCCGCCTCTGTCACAGCTCGTACAGAACAGGGCCCTTTCGACCGTGCTGAACAGCGCATCTTTGCCATAGCGCCGGACCAGGCCAGCGGCCTTCACCTCGGCATGATGTGAGCAGTTTTTGCACCAGGCGCGCAGCGTGTGCCATTCGCGCAGATCGCCAAGCGATACGAAAGCGCCACTTCGACATTGCCCCTGATGGCATTGGAGGGGCACATCCGATGCGCCGCCGATACAAGCGATCTATGCGCGACATCCGCTGTCGGGCCGCGGCGCCGAGGACGATTCGATCCAAAGGGCGTACCAGCGCTCTATTCTTCGCTATCGGGGGTGACGGCGCTGAGGGAAGCCAATCAGGCGGCAGCCTTCAGCCGACCACCCTGCTTGCCTATGACGCCGAGATTGAGGGCATATTTGATAGCCGGGATGAGGACGCCCTGAAAGCTGAAGGGATGGATCCCGCCGCCCTTGCCCACATGACTTGCAAAGGCCCTGTCATGGGCGTCGAACACCATCTCCTGCGTCTCGCGCGGATAGGCCCTGACGAACATCATGCGGCTGTGGCAGAGCCGGACATGGGCGACCTTCACGGTCACCGTCATGCCGTTGATCAGGACGATCTCGTGGCTCCAGTCGAACTGGTAGGCCTCGCCCGGCGCGAAGAACAGCGGCACATAGGCGTCCGCCGTCGCCGACCCCTGCGCCTTCGCCCAGCTCTTCGCGTAGCGGCGGACGGCGTCATAGCCACCCTCGTAGCCGAGACTGCAAAGCTCTTCGTAAATCCGGATCAGTGTCAGTTGCTCGCGCGCCGCCTTGCCACGGTTGCCATTCAAAAACCCGTCGAGCTGATCCTGCCACGGACCGATCTTCGGCTTGGGCTGCCGGCCGCGTTCGTAGGAGAACGATGTCT
This sequence comes from Mesorhizobium sp. M1295, assembly GCF_040318135.1. Lineage (NCBI taxonomy): Bacteria > Pseudomonadati > Pseudomonadota > Alphaproteobacteria > Hyphomicrobiales > Phyllobacteriaceae > Mesorhizobium > Mesorhizobium sp. M1295. The sequence continues at coordinate 18,353 of NZ_JAMYLU010000037.1, read as the reverse complement.
CATTGGATCTGAGAATCTTGCGGACGGTGTTCCGCGACACAGGCAACTCGCGGCAAATCCGCTTGAGCGACCATCCCTTCACATGGAAGGCGCGCCGAACCCGGGCAATCGTATCCACCGACTTCATCCCCACACCATCCGCTCGCCACGACGAGCCGATGGTCGCAAATCAAAGCATCAGGGGGGGGGGGCAAAATTGGACGCCGATTCCCCGGCTTATGGGGTCAATTTTGCACGCCGATTCTCAGCTAAAGTCTTCGACTGTCCCCCCCATGCCGCTCAAGCCCTGCGAGCAGGCTCGCTCGGGCGTCAGCCATAAACTCAAATTGAACGGGACGACCTGTCTTCTGCTGAAACACTATCGCGCGAGTCCGAATTTCGGGACCTGCGACTAACGTACCGATCCTAAGCTTCACAAGATCACAGCCACGCAGCTTGCTGTCGATGGCTAGATCAAAAAGTGCGCGATCACGCAGCCGAGGGGCACAGGGACACGGGAGACCCCTTCCTGATGCTTAGCCAGTATGACGGATAAAGTCGCGTTGCCGTGAGCGCATCTCAGCGAGCAAGGCCGCTTCGTCAGTCATTCCGTCTTGGAACAATTGCAATAGCGTAGACGCGATTATCTCAGCGTCGCCCGAGCTTGCATCGTGGTTGCCGTCTGCGCATATCTCGTCGAACACTCGTTGGAGTAGCGCAAGATCATTCGGATAAAATGCGCTTGTGCCGACGTAACGCTTAAACATCTCACCTCACGAGGCGAGAGTACGACACCCTCTCAATCGCCGGCTGCCTAACAGTTGGCTGGCGACTTCATGACTGTAGGCTAACGCACCGAAATAGCGAATCTATTCGCCAACGTTTCGCACGAACATCCCCTCCTCCTTAGCAGCAGCCCCGAAGGCCTTACGGGCCTCCTCCGGAGTCGCCCGATCCTCGACGGCGCGTCGATGTATAGTTGTGCAGCCTTCCGCCACTTAGGTCCCATCTTGGTCCACTTCAGGAGTTCCTCGGCGGCACCCTCGACATTGTTAGACCCGTAGGTCGGTCGGTCTTGACGTACACTGGAGGGGAGAACCAATGGGTTGCCACGACACCTCCTACTCAGGGGAGAGATACATCTTGGCCTCCTTTGCGGCAGCCTCAAAGGCCTTTCGCACCACCTGAGGGTCAATCGAATCGCCCTCCAGATCTGACAGGCACAGCGTCACCGCCTTATGCCAGCAGGGTCCTCTCCGGGTCCACGTTTTGAGCTGCTCAAGGGCTGCCCTCGCATTGTTGCAGCCATGCCTGACACCGGTTTCAGTCTTCACGAACACCGGAGGGACGAACCAATGGGTTGCCATGATACCTCCTACTCAGGGGAGAGATACACGTTGGCCTCCTTGGCAGCCGCCTCGAAGGCTTCACGGACCTCTTGGGGGGAGGATTTGCCCTCGAATGCATCGACGCAGGATTGGACAGCCTTGGTCCACCTCGGGCCCTTTGTGTCCCACGCCATGAGTTCCTCGGCGGCTCCCTCGACGTGGCTGACCCCATGGCGAATGCCTGGACGTTTCGTCTTCACGTAGACCGGTGGAGAGAACCAGAAGGGACCCATGAGGATGAACTTAGAGCGGCAAGAGGCTGCTGACCAACCCAGTTGCAGCCTCCGCTGATAAGGGAACAACGCAGGCCCTCGCGGGTTTAGAACTCGCAGCGGTCGATTCTTCGTGGATGCACCCGCTGTCGGGCCCGTCGCTTTTCTCACGGGCGGCGGGCCCTCGTGGCTAGAGACTGACTTTGCAATCGAATTTAGCTATTTGCCGTTGGGGGGAAGTAACGTCCCCTCCTCCTTATCGGCAGCCAGGAATGCCTTACGGGCCTCCTCAGCTCCCATCTCGTCGAATATCACGGCCATGCAAACGCGCACCGCGAGGTCCCAGCAAGGCCCACGCTTGGTCCACTTCATCAGCTCCTCGCCGGCTTTCTCGGCGTTGTTGACGTTGCGGATGATCCCGGGACGCTCGGTCCTGACAGGGACCGGAGGGTTGAACCAGTGGAGAGCCATACGTCACTCTTTGTCGGCCCTATCAAGTTCCTCCAGCAAATACCTTTGCTCAGCCGGCAGCTCCCGTTCTACAGGCAGATTTAGCATGTTGCGAAGGTAATTGCGGATTACCTCTGAAGTGATCCACCGCCGCACAACTTCGGCAATAACCTTCTGTTTGGCTTTATCGATTTCAGCCATGTTCGGGCCTACATCTTAAAAGGACCGAACTGCACCTCGAGCGGATTTGTTCCTTAAGGGGGCCAGAATGTTTGAGACAAAAATCTGGGCGGGTGATCGGATAACTGGCTCGCGCGAGGCCCCCCGCGCGCCCTGCGTTTCCCACTGGCGAGGCCCTAACAATCCCCGTCAGAGAAGTTGGAACCGCCAAGCTGCTGCCGTTTCGTCCGCGACGCCATCCACCATTACATGACCGATGCCCCGCGAGCAGCGCTCGATCCGCGCCTCGACGCGGTACACATCACGCAAGAGCGCCGGCGTGACGACATCTTCCGGCGTGCCGCAGGCGAACATCCGGCCCTCGGCGATAACGATGCATTTGTCGGCGAACCGGAGGTGTAATCAAGAATTATCTTTCAGAGCAATTCCAATGTACCGCTTTGGGGGAGAGCATTTCGGGTGATGACGGCTCACGCAAACTATTCGCTGCGCGACGAAATTCGGGACCATTGGTCCGATCGCGCCGAGACCTTCGACCTGCAGGTCGGTCACGAGATTTTTTCCGAGCAGGAGCGCGCCGCATGGGATGCGCTCATAAGCAAACACCTCGGACCCGGCGTCGGACGGGTGGCGTTGGATCTCGCCTGTGGGACGGGCGTGATTTCGCATCTGATTCACGATCTGGGGTTTGTGGTGGCGGGCCTCGACCTGCTCAGAAGCCATGCTCGCCAAGGCACGCGCCAAGGCACAAAACCGCGGCGCCGGTATACGCTTCATCATAGGGGACGCCGAGCGGACGCTCGAGGACAAGGCGAGCTACGATGTCATCGCCACTCGTCACCTAGTCTGGACGCTGGTGGAGCCAAAGGCCGCGTTTGCCGAATGGTTCTCGCTGCTGAAGCCCGGCGGCAAGCTGCTGGTCATCGACGGCGATTTTGTCAGCCGCAACTGGGCGACGAGTTTGCGGGAACTTTGGGAGAAGCTCACAACCGGCAAGTCGCGGGTCGTGGACAATGACCTCGCCTCCATGGCCAGACGCCACCAGAGCATTCTTGCCGGTGTCTATTTCTCGGGCGGCGCACGGGCGGAAGAGATAGGGCGCCTGCTGGCCGAAGCCGGGTTCGATCAGCCCGTCGTCGTCTGGAAACTGGTTGCGATCCATCGCGCCCAAGCTCAACAGATGAGTTGGCCCAAGGCGCTCGAACGCGCCACCCAGCACCGCTTCGCGATCTGCGCGACAAAGCCAAAGTAAACTCCTCGGCGCTGCCGGCGTCGGTCGCTCTAGTCAGGGTGGAACTTTAGGGATTTCTAATAATTGCCTGTGACCATTAGGCACGCTCCCTCCACTGCCCGCTGCAGATCGGGCCGCAACCCGATCGGGCCCGCGCTCTCCGCCAGAGGCGCGGGCTTCTTGGTTGCCTCGCGCTTTGCTAGCGTGTGGTGAAAGCAGGCTTCGCTACTGAAGCGTGAACTGCGGGACGCGAAGTTGGCCTCAAGCCGTTTCGTGAGCATTACGATGCCATCGGCCAACTGCATCTTGACGTAAAGCGGGCGCTGAACCTGCTCAACGAACGAACATTCGCGCCACCCCGCGAAATTTCGCCTCAGTCGAACTTGGCCGGCGACGAGAACGGCCGATCGGCGTCTAGCACGAAGATGGCCAGCTCATCGAGATCGGTTGTGCCGGCGCTGAACACTTCTATCGGCGTGTCGGCCCCGTGTCCGGTCATGGTTGTGCCGGCTTCGGCATAGGTCACGCCGTAGGGCGTTCTCTGGCCGAGCTTGCCGGCCAGCACGTAGAAGGCCTCCGGTCCCGGATGTGTATGGATTTGCGACTTGGCGCCGGGCGCTCCACCGGCGCGGTTGACGCGCAGCAAATGCTCGCTCGCGCTGATCGGAGGAAGGGGCCCGATCTCGACGACCTTGGTTCCGTCGGGCGTGGAGCCATCCTTCGGTCCGAGCGTGAACAGCCAGACCTTGCCTGCGACCTCCGCCGCAAGCGAGGTCGGGCTTGCAGCGCCCTGGGCCTGCGCAAGCGTCGGGAAACTCTCCAGCCGCCAGTCATTGGCCGTGTGAAGCATCTGCGCGGCGAGGACGACTTGCGGCACGCGTCGTTGCAGGATTTCAGGGACGAAGGAACTACGGAATGAGCACCCGCGGTACGAACTTCTTGCACAAAAGGCTGAGCACGGCCTGCCTGAGAGCCATCTGCCTGCACAAAAGGTAGCATTGTCTTAGCTCCAGATGAACGTGAGGAAGAAACCGGCAATAGCAATTGCCGAGATGACATTGGGCCACCATACGGCATCGTGGGCCGGTTTGGCTGGCTTGTACCTGTGCCCCGTGCGGGGCAGCAGGTCCGGATCGTAGCGCACGTGGCGCTTGGGGTCGTATTTGATTGGCCGTTTCATCGCGGGCCTTGACCACCAGCAAGCTTAAGAGGAGGCGCTGTGCTGGCTGACCAAAAACTTGCGCTCAAGGCAACGGAATAGCATCATTCGAACGAACACTGTTCGTCATGACGAGGAGGGAAGTGAATGCTGTCGGCGGCGCTTTCAAAGCTCTTCCGCAACAGATAGGCGGGTCATTCAGAGGGCCGCATAGTCAGTGGCAGTGGTAGTCGCCTGTCTTGTGGTTCTTGTGACAACCATTGCTGTCGGTGCCGCCGCTGTGTGCATAGGCGCTGGTCGCAAAAGCCAAGGTCAAAGCCGCCAATACGGCCAGAATTGCACATTTCATTTTAGCCCTCCCTCAATTAATCTGCACCAAAGTATCTTTGCAGGAGAGGTCCAAGCAACTTGCCGGAGGCGCGCTAGATCGGGGGCCGGCGCCAAGATCGAAGAGATCACGCCGAAGGTGAAGAGCTAGCCGGTCAGCTTAGTGAAGTCGTGGCGGCGCGCGCGAACATGTGCCAGCAAATTCGTTTCATTGACGACCCCGGATTGAAAGAGAGTCAGCGTCGTCGAGGCCAGAATCTGACCGTCTATCGAGGTGCTGTACCATTTAGCGTCGGCGGTTATTTGGTCGACCACCCGCTGGCAGATCGCCCGATCTTCAGGTCTCAGGAACTGGCTTTGCGGTGCTCGTAGCATCTCGACGCCTTTAAAAAGGGGAGTTACTGTGCCTCCCACGCGACACCCATGCTGGTCGCAGACAATGGACCGTAAACGCATTCAGACGGAAAATTGCCATTCATTTGAGCGGTGCAAGCAAGGTCTTAGCGCTTCGCCCTAACGGGGACGGCCCAGCGGCTTGGTTGCGGGGGGACTGGCAGCTGGAGGCCGCTGGGCCTGACCAGCGAGCCTTCGGGGGTGCTCGCCTGGCTGGCGAATACATGCGCTCAAGCTAATGGAATCGAAACATGCGAACGAAGTACGTGGTGGAAATTCCGCTGTGTATAGCCATAAGGTGCCCCGGAATGGGTCAATGCGTCTGGCACCGCACTTGCAAGGTCAGTATGGGGGAATGGGGCGGAGGCCCGTCGCTTCGCAAATGTAGCGGCGGGTCTTCTGCATAGAGGTCCCGTACCAGCCTGCGCACTGCCGTCCGTCTCGCTTTCCTCATCGATCGCCCGGACCGGCAGATAGGCGTTGGTTTCCAGCACGATCTGAATGCGGTCGGATCTACTGATTTTCATTTCAGCCGCGATGGAGTTGAGAGCGTCCTCCGTTGCGGGCGCCGGAGACGTTTGTAAGCATTAATGCGGCGCGGCGCAGGATGACCTGCAGATCCGCGCGTGAGATGTCCGCGATGCGGTCGGCGGCGCTTTCAAGCTCTTCAGCGATAGATTGGCGGGGCATTCGACTAGCGCTGTTCAAGTTCGCTGACTCTAATCTCCAACGCTGCAATCTGCTGCGCCAACTCGCGGAGCAATTCCTGCTGACTATTATGGTTCTCGACCTCTCTGTCGTTAATGTAGTTGACACAGGCGGCCAAGCGCTCGCTGACGCCATTGAAATGGTCAGCTAAATCGCGCGCGATTCTGCTCGCACCTTGCATGCATGTGCTCTTGTCAAAGAGGCTGCTTCCTGCCGGAACTGCGGACAGAACCAGAATTGCCAAAGAGAATATCACCCGACTGCGCATCCCAAATCTCCCGCCTTCATTTCGCGCGAGACTTTCCCTTCCGAAAGAAAAACGCAAGCTCCGCCCGCCGGTGACCTAAGGGTTTAGTCCCGGCATTTGATGGAGAGGATCGAGCCTGAATCGTTTTGGCTCTTTTGTCCAGATTTTGCAGATGAATTCGTATGGTGTGAGTCCCTTCAGGGTCTTTAGCCTGCGTCCGAAGTTGTAGGCGCTGACGAAGTCTGCGAGATGGGCTTCGAGCTGCTGGTGACTGTCCTAGTGGAAGCGTCTGACGGTGGCTTCCTTGATGGTTCGGTTCATCCTTTCGACCTGTCCGTTGGTCCAGGGATGCTTCACCTTGGTCGTGCGATGCTCGATGCCGCTGTCCCGGCAGGTGCGCCCGAAGATGTGCTCCATGGCGGCGGTCCTGCTCGCGGTTTTTGAACTGGATACCGTTGTCGGTGAGGATCGTGTGGATTTTGTAGGGAACCGCCGGGGTGAGATGGCGCAGGAACTCGGCCGCGATCATTTTTGTGGCCCGCTTGTGCAGCTCGACATAGGCGAACGTGCTGGTCCGATCGATGGCCACGAAGAGGTACAGCTTGCCTTCGGCCGTCTGCACCTCGGCGATGTCGACGTGGAAATAGCCGATCGGATAGGTCTTGAACTTGATCTTGGCCGGCTTGTCGCCTTCGACTTCCGGCAGGCGACTGATCCCATGTCGCTGCAGGCAGCGATGCAGGGATGAACGCGTCAGGGTCGGAATCGTTGGCTGCAGTGCGTAGAGGCAATCATCGAGCGGCAGCAAGGTGTGCCGCCGGAAGGCGACGATCATTGCCTCTTCCTCGATCGTAAGCACCGTCGAGGAGGGGTTCCTCGGCCCCGTCGGCACATCGGCGACCGACGTCCGCCCCTTCCACTTGATGACCGTCTTCTGGTTGATCCCGTAGCGCTTCGCCAGCGCTCTCAGGCTCTCTTGACTATTTTGATTGCTCGACGGACTGCCTCTGTCGTCGTGGCGCTGCCGTGAAGAACCTGGCCCATAGTGCCTCCTTCGATTCGGAAGAAAAGAATGCACCATCAAAGCTCGGGATCGAACACTTAGGCCACCTTAAAGGCGACCACCCGCTGCCGGCCCTCTCCCGGGCTTTCAAGGGGGTGAGGCATGGTCAGCATCGTAGCTATACGCCCACTCGCATTTCCGGCAATTCCCGCTTCTTGAAATGGCAAAAGGACTTCGCTCCTTTCGACAAACCTGTGCTTCGCTACAAAGTATCGCGCATAGGCGAAGCGCGTCATGGATCGCGGTGTGCACGTTGCGGCTAGCAGCAGCGTCGCCGACCCCATCAGGGCCAGCAGCTTCAAATGGCTGCATGAACAGGCACCCAACCAATGCGCCAGAACAACGAATTGCCTCTTTCAACGGGAGCCATCCACAGAACACATCGGTCAGTGAGCACGCTATAGGTCGCGGTCGCCAACGGCCTTATGGCTCGCATTGGTTGATTGGACCAGACGCCAACAGGTTGCCGGACCCTTCAAGCGCCATGCCTGATCTGACCGAACCCGCAAGTGTCAGGATGCTGTGAGCCAATCGCGGAGAGTGGTGGCACTTGCCGTAAGCTTCCTCTTCTGAATGAGAGTACACGCTGCTGACATGACCGGCGATGCAGTGTCAGAAACCCGCAAACTCGGCTGCCTTCCTTCTGAAGGCGGCCGGCGCCTCTGGGGGCGTGGGGTAAGAACGCTTGGCGGCGCCGGCCTGGCGGGTTGGGGTCCGCCACGTGAATAGTAGCGAGCTTGCAGTTTCAGGTAATTCCGCGATCGCGGAAGACGCGTCTACGCGTCCCCATCCGTTTTCGTCGATCTCCCGCCTTGGCAGCTAGGCGTTAGTTTCCAGCCACTCGCGCAGCACGATCGTAATGAGACCCGATCCGCCGATTTCCATTTCGGCCGCTATGCACTGCAAAGCGCCGCCCCCCGCAGGGGCGCGCTTGACGATAGCAGGACGAAGTGACTGGCGTTGATTCAATAACCGCGCGGTTTGGCCTTCGGCTCTGGCGAGCTTTCCGACGGGTTTGCAGCCAATTTTGCAGATCGCCGATCTTTTACCCACAGCGACTTTCTTCTTGCCAGTAAATCGTGGCGATCGCCTTCAGCGGTCGCTCGGCTATGCGTCGCAGCAATGGCATAGTCGGCTCTGTTGGTTCGATAGTCCTCTTCTTTTTGCACAGTCATCGTTTGCTCCCAGTTCGTGGCCCCTCTTTTGCCCTACCGGGGAAATTAACTGCCGGTGCATTCCGCGAGTCAATCGATTAAATAATGCACTCTGCAGTCGCGCCTACATCTCATTGTTTTCGATGATGCCGGCTAGCCGTCGGGCAGTTTGGGCGCGGGCGAAGGGGGACGTCTTGAGCCTCGCGCAGGCCCTACCATTCTCGCGTGGAATGGCTCTGGCTCGGCTTCGCGGTGGCTGCGGCGAGCACGTCGGCCGTGTATCGTGAGGCAGTTATTGGCGATGCGGCAATGGCGAATTAGTCATGGCAATGGCTGTGACCGGAAGCGCTCGCTTATGCGCTGTGCTGGAATGCACATGAAGTATGCGCGTGCGCGCCGCTTCGTCGATCTCTCGGCCTTCGAGGAAGTCGTCGATCTGATCGTACGAGACACCATATGCATCTTCGTCCGGCCGAAGCGGAACGAGGTTCTCCAGATCGGCGGTCGGGATCTTGTCAACAAGTTCACACGGAGCGCCCAGATGCGCTGCCAAAGCGCGAACCCTGCGCTTGTTCAACCCGGAAAGCGGAAGAATGTCGGCGGCACCATCGCCGAACTTGGTGAAGAAGCCCATCAATGCCTCAGCCGCATGGTCGGTGCCGATGACCAGCCCTCGGGTGGCGCCGGCGAGCGCGAACTGGGCGATCATGCGCTGACGCGCCTTAATGTTGCCAAGCAAGAAATCCTCGCGGCCGGCATCGCCGAGCTCGACACTGGCCAGCTTGATCGAATCCAGCATCGCGTCGGCAGCCGGCTTGATGTCGACCCGGTGCACTTCATCCGCTCCTATGGTGTCCAAAGCTCGCTGGGCGTCCTTCTCGTCCGCCTGAGTGCCGTACGGGAGACGAACCGCCACGAATCTTGCCTCGTATCCCGCCTTTCGCAGTTCCTCGACGGCCCGTTGAGCCAGAAGGGCCGCGGCGAGTGAATCCACTCCGCCGCTGATCCCCAGCACATACGCACTGAGGCCCGATGCACGAAGATAGGTGACGAGAAAGTCCACGCGCCGGCGCGCTTCCAGCGCGACATCGAAACTCGGAGTGACGCCAACCCGTCGATGATCATTTCCTGTTCCGTCATGCGCAGTGGTGCTCCTGATGTCACAACATTCCGTCCAGCCGCGCGGCCAGGAGGTCGGCGGTGGTCACCGTCTCGACCTGCATGCCGTAGCGGCTCTCATAGATCGCGAGCATGGCATCGTGGGTCGAGTCAGCTCCGGAACATACCGCATCAGCCACGATGACCACCCGGTAGCCGAGATCGATCGCCCCCATCACAGTGGCGAGCACGCAAACCTCCGTCTCCGCGCCTGACACGATGAGTGAATCAATGCCCGCAGACCGCAGGCGAGCATGCAGTGACCCGTGCCAAGCGGACATGACGGGTTTGTCCTCCAGCAAAGCGGGCGGCACGAACCGCGCCAGTTCCGGAACAAGATCAATCAGCTGAGGATCGAGCCGATCGCGGGTCATCGTCCCCCACTTGTGATAGTACCGCCGCCAGGCGCCGACTGCGTCGTCGGGAGATTGAGGGGGAATAAACCGGGTCAAGATCGTCCGCGCCGGATCAAGTTCGACGAGGGCGACGACATTGGGCAATACACGCTCCATCCACGGCGTGTGCCATTCAGTCGCCTCGGCAAACATCCGTTGCATGTCGACGCAGAGGTGAACCCAGCGCTCACGAAGCGGTCCAAACCGCAGGGCTTGGTCCAATTTCGTCAAGGCCCGACCGCCTCCCTGACAATGCTCTGCGCCTCGGACTTGTCCTGATGACCCACGATCTTCGCTTCCTTGCCTTCGGCGACTTGGCAGCCGACGAAGTAGTCCTCGATATTCTTGAGCTTGTTCAGTGGCATGTAGGCGAACTCATATGGTGGATGATCCTGGTGCAGCAGGAGCGGTGCCGCCAGTAGGCGGTTGTTGCGTTTGGCGGTTCCCCGCTCGACACATCCGCCGCGATTCCTCCGAGGACGCGGCACCGCAGCAGTGAGCCCATCGGAAGATTGGGATCCGTAAGCAGCGACATTTTTCATTGGATCACCTTCGTCAGCTTGCGTCGAACCGAGAAGCCGAACGAAAAAGGCAACGCGAAACCCAAAGTGAGCAGTTTCTTGGCTCGCAACATCCTGGTCTCAGCATCGTGGGCGTTCTGCGTCCGGCCTTCTTGGGGCGTCTCAACCGCAAAGCTGTAGCCGCCGGCCGCGTAGAGAGAGATATTGTCGATTGACTCGTTCATTTCGGGATAATCCGGTTCGACCATCCGTGTTCCTCGTGGTTCAATTGAGCTCGATCCAGGCCGGCGCATGGTCGCTTGGCTTCTCCCACCCGCGAAGCTCGACATCCACGCCGGCATTACGCAGCCGGTCGGAAAGAGAGGGGCTCACCAGGAGATGGTCCATGCGCAGGCCGGAACTCCGATCGAAGCCGCCCCGGTAGGAGAAATTCCAATAGGTGTAGATGCCCTTCTCCGGATGGATGCGCCGGACGGCATCGATCCAGCCACCTTTGAGCATTTTGGCATAGGCCTGCCGGCTCTCCGGGAAATAGACCGCATCGCCCAGCCATCGCCTCGGCACCACGGCGTCGATTGGGGTTGGAACGACATTATAGTCGCCGCAGAGAACGCTTGGTGCCCCGTCGTCGAGCAAATGCTGGCCGTAGCTGATGAGACGATCGAACCAGCGCAGCTTGTAGTCGAACTTTGGGCCAGGCGCTGGATTGCCATTGGGCAGGTAAAGGCAGCCTACGACTATCCCATCTACCTCGGCCTCGATATAGCGGCTGTGGGTATCGTCTGGATCGCCCGGTAGGCCGCGTCGACGTTCCACCGGCTCGATTCGGCGAGCGAGGATTGCCACACCGTTATAGGATTTCTGGCCGTGCCAGATGGCGCCGTAACCCGCCTCTCTGATCGCATCGACAGGGAACTTGTCGTCCGACGTCTTCAATTCCTGCAGGCAAATGATGTCGTAATCGGTTTCGCCCAACCACTTCAGGAGCACAGGCAGCCGGCCGTTGACGCCGTTCACATTGAAGGTGGCGATACGGGTCATGTGCATGCCCTCTCATGAGATACTGGCGGCGACCGGCGCGCAGGGGGGCGTGGCCTATCCCGTTGCGCTGAACCCCCAGCTCTTGGTATCGCCAACTTCGCCGGCATCCTGTGCGGCCGAGGTTCACTTCTTGCCCAGCTCGTCTTCGACCTTCTTGCGACTGTTGCCGAGCGACTTCACCGCCGATTTGACGTCAGCTTTGCTGGCGCCGGTTTTGCCCGCCTCGTACTTCATTTCATGATCCTGCCCACCAGCGACCCTGGCACGGTCCTGATTGCGTCCACGTGTTGTTCCAGTGCTTGCCATTTCTTCCTCCGAGGATTGCCGTTCCAGTCCCAACAACGCAGCCGGACTCTTCCGGTTCAATCCTTCGACGCGCGGGCCATGGAACCGAATCCAGGCCGGGTTTGTTGAATCAGCCCATGTATTCGAGGCCCTCAGTCGACCAGGCGCTCACCGACGACGCCCCCGAGCTCGCCGCCAGCCTGCACGACTTGGCCGACCAGCTGCACACCCCCTGCCCGCCAGCCTGAGCGACCGCGTCGTGCGGCGCAGGCCACCGACCTCGGCCGGGTCGCCAGGGATACCTGGCACGGCGCCGCCACCGGCGACGCGACAATCCCCGCTGGCCTGGCTGGCGCCCTGGTCACCGATGCATCCGGCATCGGCGACGTGCGCGACCTGATCCACGAAGGCTGCGCCTATCTCGACGGCGCCGCCTATGACCCGGTCATCCTCGGCCTCGCCGCCGTCGGGCTCACCATCGCGGTCGTCACGGTGACCATCCTCGGCGCCACCACGCCGGCACGCGTCGGGGCCACGGTTCTCAAGGCCGCCAGCAAGGGCGGCCGGCTGTCGAAGCCGCTGCGCGGCGAATTGGTGCGGCTCGCCGGCGACGCCGTCGATGGCGAGGCGCTGCGCGCCACGGTGACTCTCGCCAGGGCCGGCGATCTCGCCGCCGCCTGCGCCACGCTTACGGGCGTGCTGCGCCCTGCCCCGTTGGCCACCCTGCGCACAGCCGCCGCCGACCTCCTCGGCATCGTCGCCAAGGCGCAAGGCTACCGCGCCACGGCGGATGTTCTGAAGCTGTGGACATCCGCGGCGGACATGGGCCGGTTCACGCGCCTGTCGGCGCGGTTCGGCAGGGGTTCCGGGGCCTCCTCGCCGTGCTCGGCGCCTCGGCGCTGACGCTCGCCGGCCTGACCGTCACGCTCACCAGTTAGCTGGCTGGCCTCGGCCGTGCTGTGGGCCCTGCTCTACTTCAGCTGGCGGCTCCTGCGCCGGCTGGGGCGGTGAGCTACCCCGTGGGGGCTGTCTGCCTGGCTGTCTGCCCCCACACCCCCGAGAATATTGTAGGACGGTTAGGATCCTGTTTTCGGAGGTGTCATGGCGCGGAGACGGGCTGGCAGGCGGGCGATCAGCTCGCCGATCGGCACGCCCGGCCGGGGGTCGCTAAGACTGGCACGCTGCATGGCCTCAAGGACGGGTGTGGGTCTCCGCATCGTCGACGCTCGAGCCGCCTTCGCTGCACGGAACGCAGCGCCGGCCCTAAAAGTTCACCAGCCTGACGGACTCCGCGGAATATGGCGCCTGAAGTGATCCCCGATGCTCGAGACCGACGCAGTCACCTTTCCGGAGAGCCGGCAAGCCTACGCCGAAATGCTGGGTAACGGCTGGATTGATGCCGTCCGCCGCATCCCTCCACAGAAAGGCATCTACACGTATTGGAACTTCTCCTACCGGGGCGGTTATGATCGGAGTTCCGGCCTCCGGATGGATCATCTCCTCGTGAGCCCATCACTTTCGAACAGGTTACGTGATGCCGGCGTGGACGCTGATTTGCGAGGTTGGCAAAAGCCGAGTGATCATGCGCTCGCCTGGATAGAGCTCGACCTCTGCGGCAAATAGTTGAGTGATCCATTGTTCGGCTAGGCGTCTTCGCCGACTGCTGACAAAAATCCCTGCCGGGAATTTCGTTTCCTGCCCTTGATCCTCACGCTGCCTTTCTGACGGCCGCCCTGAACGGACGGTCGATGGTGAAGGCATCTGGACGGATGGCTGCCTCAACCTGGCTCCAGGTCACGGGATGAGCGATTGGGAAGCCAGGTCGCGCTCGTGGGGAGAAGGCGCCGACCGCCGTGTTGCCGCGCCCATTGCGGAGGTAATCAATGAAGATGCGGCCCTTTCGGGCTGCCGGTGCGGCGGAGAGCAGATAGCGATCAGGATGAGCTTCAGCGAGGCGCTTGGCGAACGACCGGGCAAGGAGCCGGGCATTGTCGTGCGGGATCTTCGTCGCAAGTGGGGCCATCAGGTGAATTCCCTTGCCGCCCGTCACCTTCGGCCAGCTCTCTAGGCCTTCTGCTCCCATGATGTCGCGGAGCGCTAGCGCGGTCCGGATGACCTCATCCCACTCGACCTCCTCACCCGGGTCGAGGTCCAGAACGATGCGGTCGGCATGCTCGATGTCATCAACGGTGGCATTCCAAGGATGCAGCTCTACAGCATCCATCTCGACCAGCCCTAGCAGGCCGGCAAGGTCGTCCACCCACACGCGCACACCTTCGCCACCCTCGCGCTTCTGAACGCGCAACTGATGCACTGCTGGCGGGATCTTCGGCAGCGCGCCCTTGTGGTAAAAGGTTGCGCCGAGAGCATGGCGGACCAGCTTCAGCGGTCGGTGGCCGAGATGGACGAGTGCGTGATCGGCAACCCTCTGCCAATAGCGCGCAAGCTCTTCTTTGGACGGCGAGACCGCCTCGGGCAGCAGTTGCAGGATGTTCTCGCTGGGAACGCCATATTCCCGGGCTGGCCCACGTCGCTTTGATGGCGCAGGAGGCTTGGCCGGGATCGCCACGAGGTCTTCTCGCAGACCCTTGAACACGGCTTCACGCAGCACGCCGCGATCTGTTACGCCACTGAATTGCACCTCGGCCAGCACGTCCGGTCTGACCCATGTCGCCTTCGGTTTCACGATCGGCTCTGACAGAGGTGATTTGTTGATGATCAGCGCGTCAAGCCGCTCTCGAACCAGTCGCGCAGCGCTCAAGGTGTAGCCGCTGCGAGCCTTGCCGGCATAGAGCAGTCGGTCGCCCTCGCGGCGGCCTATGTAAAGCGATGCGATACGGCGCGGGTGAGCGCCGAGCTTTTCCACGAAAGCGACAATGGGGAAGGTGTCGCTCTTGATGCACTTCACCTTGAGCCAACTGGTCTGGACGCCCGAGCGGTACGTGGCATCGGTGCGCTTGGAGACAATCCCCTCCAAGCCCATTCGGCAGGCATGTTCAAACACGTCCGTGCCGCTCACCTCCAGATGCTCGGCATAGGTCAGTGTCGGCGCTGAGTTCTTAAGCAGCTTCTCTAGGGCTGCCTTGCGCCTCACCAGCGGCTGCTGTCGTAGATCGCGCCCGTTGAGGTGCAGCAGGTCGAACGCGTAGAAGATGAGCCTCGCCGAGTCTGGATTGCCCAACTCCCGTTCCAAGGCTTGGTAATCCGGCAGGCCGCTGTCGCCGAGAACGACAGCCTCCCCGTCGATGATCGCCGCCTTCACCGGCAGACCCGCCGCTGTTTGAACAATTCGTCGGTATCGATGCGACCAGTCGTAGCCACGACGCGTGAAGGCCCGCGCTTTACCGCCCTCAATGATCAGCTCGGTGCGGTAGCCGTCGTATTTGATCTCGTGAAGCCATTCGCCGCCCTCGGGCGCATTCTCGACCAGCGTGGGCGACTGGAACTCAATGAAAGCGAGCTGGCCATCCCCAGCTTTGGAACTCATGGCATACTCCTGACCTTCCACCCAAACCTTGCGGCCAGTGAATAGGTTCCGCAACAGGGCTGGCCGGAGGAGTAAGGCCCCGAGCCGGTTTACCCGATCCTTGCTCGAACCGGGCGTGGTTGAGGGAACTCTTAGTTAAGCCGTCGCTTATGTACGAATGTCGCTCCATTTGTTCTCTCCGCCGGTCTCCGTAAGGACCACCCGTCCTGGCATTGCTTATCAGTGCAACAACGTCGAGGGAGCCGCCGAGCAACTGTTGCAGTGGACCAAGCGTGGCCCCAAGTGGCACAGGGCAGTGCAGCTCTGCATGGATGCCATGATCGATCAGGTGAAACCCGAAGTGGTCCGCAGGGCGTTTCTCGAAGCGGCCAAGGAAGAGGGAAACCTAGTGCCTCCTTAGCATCTGCGACCGAAAGCCCTACTCTTGGTCGGGCACGAACCTAACAAAGAGCATCGTCGGCTCTGCAGCGAGGCGGCGGTCGTAGAACTGGCAAGCGAGGACCATTGACTTGCCGACTACCGCTGCGCCTTCAGCGATAGTCAAGCTATCCGGCATTTAAGCTGACTTGCAGGGGATTTCTCGGGCCTTCTCACTATCGATAATTATCTCTTATCGATAGCGATCAGACCAAGGCTTGACCAATCTGCGGAATCGGCGCTATCGTGGTGCAGAACCGTGTTTGTCGTGCATGGCTGGGCTCAGCGCGACGCGAGTCGCATAGCGCGCTACAGCACAGCAAGCTCCTACGAGGACAAAACAATGACCATCACGGTGAAAATTGGCGAGGCCAAAACCCACCTTTCGGAACTGCTCGCTAAGGTCGAGGCCGGTGAGGAGGTGATCATTTCGCGCGGCAACGATCCTATCGCCAAGCTGTCCCGCCTTCCCCAAAACCAGGATCTGGGCGCCTTGATCGAAGAGGTCCGCGCCGCGCGGGCCCACGCAAAACCTGTCACCACCGAGGAAATTCTGGCCTGGAAGCATGAAGGCCACCCTTACTGATGCGTCTCGTCCTGGACGCGTCCATAGCCGCGGCCTGGCTGCTGCCGGAGGAGCACAGCGCGGTCGCCGAGACGCTGGTTGCCGGCCTGACGGGGCGATCGCCGGTGCCGTCGCTGTTCTGGCACGAGGCGCGCAGTGTCGTGCTGATGGCCGAGCGGCGTAGCCGCATCGCCGCAGGCGAAGCGGCCACCGCCATGGCACGGCTGCGCCGATTGCCGCTGGAGGACGCCGGCGGCGGGTCGGACGGCGCGGTGCTGGCGCTAGCGGCCGCGCACGGTCTCAGTGCCTATGACGCCGCCTACCTTGCGCTGGCCATCGAAACCGAGTTGCCGCTGGCGACCCTCGATCGCAAGCTCGCCGTTGCCGCGCGCGGCAAGGGAGTCCACATTTTCGGACCGCTCGCCAATGGCAACTGACCTCGTCGCTCGGCCACCTGGCAATGGTGTTCGACGCGCCGAGGCGCTCGACGCATTGGATTCGGTGCTGCCCTTCGACCGGCGCGATCTTTTGGCCGAAATCCTGACCGACGACGATGTCGCAACGCTGCGCCACCTGGCCAAAGAAGGCATCGGCGCAAACTCTCTCCGCGCGCTGGCCTCCGACCTTGGCTATCTCGAGGCATGGTCTTTTGCCGCCACCGGTTCTCCGCTGCCCTGGCCGGCGCCGGAAACGCTTTTGATCAAATTCGTCGCCCACCACCTGTGGGATTCTTCCCGGCGCGAGAGTGATCCGACCCATGGCATGCCGGCTGACATAGCGGCGTCGCTGGTAGCCCAGGGCCTGTTACGGGTGACAAAAAGACCGCATGCGCCGTCCACCGTGCGCCGGCGCCTGTCGAGCTGGTCCACCTTGACCAGATGGCGCGGACTTGTCGGAAACTTCAACGCGCCGGGGCTGCAGAGCGCCATCAGACTGGCGGTGCGCGCCGGCGCCCGGCCGCGGAACCGCAAAGCGGTGACCGCTGACATTTTGACCGCCCTCCTGAAGGCCTGCGCCGGCGACCGCCTCGTCGACATGCGCGATCGCGCGCTGCTCATCACCGCCTTCGCCTCGGGCGGTCGCCGCCGCAGCGAGGTTTCTGACCTCCGCGTCGAACAGCTCATCGAAGAAGAGCCGGTGCCCGCGGATCCCAAGGATTCAGAGGGGCAAAAAATTCCCTGCCTGAAAATCCGGCTCGGCCGGACCAAGACGACACAGGCCGATGGCGACGCTTTCGTGCTGCTCGTCGGCCGGCCGGTGACGGTGCTGCGAGCGTGGCTCGAGCGCGCCGGCGTCACTGAAGGCGCCGTGTTTCGCGGCATCGACCGCTGGGGCAATCTCGAAGCGCGCGCCCTGACGCCGCAGGCCGTCAATCTGATCCTGAAGCGCCGCATCGCCGAGGCCGGGTTCGATCCGCAAGCCTTCTCCGCCCACGGCCTGCGCTCCGGCTATCTCACCGAAACCGCACGCCGCGGCATTCCGTTGCCCGAAGCCATGCAGCAGTCGCAGCATCGCTCTGTGCAGCAGGCCTCGAACTACTACAATGACGCGGAACGCAGGCTCGGGCGGGCGGCGCGGATAATCGTCTGAGTCGCAGATCGATCCGACCCTTGCGGCGCGCCCAGAATCTCAAGAGTCGCCGCCGGCGATAGCCTGCCAAGACTGTGACTGTCACCCACGCTTGCCCTGGGCACCCGTAATGGAAATGATCGCGGGCGCTACCGTGACGAACAGGATATAAGGCTCTCTGGCAGCAAGCTGGTTGAGGGAAGCCCCACCGTCATGAAGCCAATGAACGAAGAGCACCTCGCGGTCCTACGCAGGCACATGGTCGAGATGATTGCAATCCATACCGACCTTGCAAGCGAAGAACTCGGCAAGGCGGCGCTCGATGAGCGGGTATTGGCAGCGATGAGGCGGATACCGCGGCATCTCTTCGTGCCAGCATCAGTTGCGCCTTATGCCTACCAAGACATGCCGCTGCCGATCGGCT
>NZ_JAMYLU010000036.1:0-37226 GCF_040318135.1 Mesorhizobium sp. M1295 | reverse complement strand
CCTCCTGTCAAACTCACACGCTCCTCCCGCCCCCCCCCCTTCGCCCGCGGGTCGGGTCTCTCTAACTCTCCCTCGCGCTTCCCGGGCCGCACCCGGCCCCACTCCACCAACACTCCCCCCCCCCCCGCGCCGCCCCCCCCCCCCCCCCCCGCCGCCCCCCCCTTTTCAATCGTGAGTGACCAAGCCAAGCTTGGCCGACCGCAACACGGTCAGGCTATGCGGCCCGCGCTGCCGGCCGCTTACCGCCGAAGCGGCGCTTGTTGTTGCCCTTGAAGGGCTTGGCGCCTTCCGGCTTGCGCTCGCCCGCAAAGGCTGGCTTGTCGCCGAACCGCTTCTTGCCGAAGCCGTTGTTTGCGCCGCCGGGCCGCCTGCCGTCGCGACGGCCATTGTGGTCGTTGCGATCATTGGCCGGTTCGAAACTACGCTCGTTCTTCTCGGCGGGATTGCGCTGTGGATCGGGGCTGCCGAGATGGTCGGCAACGATCGGCAGCTTGGTGCGGATGATGCGCTCGACCTGGCGCAGCTTGCTGTTTTCGGACGGGTCGCAGAGCGTGATGGCGATGCCGTCCATGCCGTTACGGCCGGTGCGGCCGATGCGGTGGACATAGCTCTCCGCCTCGTCCGGCAGGTCGAAATTCACCACATGGCTTATGCCCGGCACGTCGATGCCGCGCGCCGCAATGTCGGTCGCCACGAGAATGCGCACCGAACCCTCGCGGAAATCGTTGAGTGCCTTCTGGCGAGCGTTCTGCGACTTGTTGCCGTGGATGACGGCGGCCTTGAAGCCGTCACGCTCGAGATCCTTTGTCACCCTGTCGGCGCCATGCTTGGTGCGCGAAAAGATGATGACGGACTTCATCGCCTCGTCGGCAAGCATGTTGGCCAGCACCTGACGCTTCTGCTTGGTGCGGGCAAAGACGACGCCCTGCACGATCTCGGCGGCCGCGGTGCTGTGAGGAGCGACTTCGACGCGAATCGGGTTCTTCAGCAGGCCTTTCGCCAGTTCGGCGATTTCGGCCGGCATGGTTGCCGAGAACAGCACCGTCTGACGGTCCGGCGCCGTCGCCCTGGCGATGCGCTTGACGTCGTTGATGAAGCCCATGTCGAGCATGCGGTCGCCTTCATCCAGCACCAGCCATTTGGTGTCGGCAAGCACGAGGTCGCCTTCACGCACCAGGTCGGTCAGCCGACCTGGCGTTGCGATCAGGATGTCGACGCCGGGCGCAACCTTCTTCACCTGGCTGAAGCGCGAGACGCCGCCAAGCACCAGCGCTGTCGAGACATGCGCGCCCTTGGCAAGCAGCTTGATCATCTCCTCGATCTGCACGGCGAGTTCGCGCGTCGGCGCCAGGATCAGTGCGCGGGCTGTCTTCGGCCGGCGCTTGGTGCCAAGTGCGATGATCTTCGACAGGATCGGCAGCGCGAACGCCGCCGTCTTGCCCGAGCCGGTCTGGGCGATGCCGAAAATGTCGCGGCCTTCGAGCTGCGGCGGGATCGCCTGGGCCTGGATCGGCTTCGGATCGGTAAAGCCGGCGGCATTCGTGGCCTTGAGCAGTGCGCCGGTAATTCCAAGTGCGGCGAAACCGTTCAGTTCCCCAGCGTCCTTACCGGTCAAAGTGTTTTCATTGGTCAAAATATTCTTCTTTCATGCGGCTCCTGGCCGCAAACATCAATGGCGGCAGGGCGCAACCTGCCGTCGAAAATTGTCATGAAACGACAAGGCGGGCGGACGTTATCGTCCGCACGGCAGCGCTGTCGTGCCCGCAGGCATCATGCCACGGGGCTTTTTCGCCACCTTGCCGATATGTCGGGAAGAGGGAAAACAGACGCAACCAGTCTCATTCATCGAGAAGGCCGGATTATCCCGGCCCAAGCGCCTATGCCGCCGCATATGGCCCAGTTCGCATCGAAATGCAAGGGGCCTGATGCTGCAGCGCAGCAAAAGCCATTAGGAAGCGGCGCTTGCGCTCTCCCCCAGGCATGATTACCACAATCAAGCTTTCCGTTTCGGGGACCGGTCATGAAGGACGTGCTGAAGGAACTCGAGCGCCGCCGCGAGGTCGCTCGCATGGGCGGCGGCCAGGCCCGCATCGACGCCCAGCACAAGAAGGGCAAGCTGACCGCCCGCGAACGCATAGACGTCTTTCTCGACGAGGGCTCGTTCGAGGAGTTCGACATGTATGTCGAGCACCGCTCGACCGATTTCGGCATGGAGAAAACCAAGATCGCCGGCGACGGCGTCGTTACCGGCTGGGGCACCGTCAACGGTCGCCCGGTCTATCTTTTCGCCAAGGATTTCACCGTGTTCGGCGGCTCGCTGTCCGAGGCGCATGCCGAAAAGGTGGTCAAGGTGCAGGAGATGGCACTGCGCAACCGCGCGCCGATCATCGGCCTCTACGACGCCGGCGGCGCCCGCATCCAGGAAGGCGTGGCGGCCCTCGGCGGCTATGCCGAGATCTTCCAGCGCAATGTACTGGCCTCCGGCGTCATTCCGCAGATTTCACTGATCATGGGCCCTTGCGCCGGCGGCGACGTCTATTCGCCGGCGATGACCGACTTCATCTTCATGGTCCGCGACACCTCCTATATGTTCGTCACCGGCCCGGATGTGGTGAAGACCGTCACCAATGAGACGGTCACCGCCGAAAGCCTCGGCGGCGCTTCCGTCCACACGACGAAGTCCTCGATCGCCGACGGAGCCTACGACAATGACGTCGAGGCGCTGCTGCAGATGCGCCGGCTGGTCGATCTGCTGCCCGCCTCCAACACGGCGGAAATTCCCGAGATCGAATGCTACCAATCGGTCACCGATCACGATCTGTCGCTCGACCGGCTGATTCCCGACAATGCCAACAAACCTTACGACATCAAAGAGTTGATCCTTAAAGTTTCCGACGAGGGTGACTTCTTCGAGATCCAGCAGAATTTTGCGAAAAACATCGTCACCGGCTTCGGCCGTGTCGAAGGCCGCACAGTCGGCTTCGTGGCCAACCAGCCGATGGTGCTGGCCGGCGTGCTCGATTCGGATGCCAGCCGCAAGGCCGCGCGTTTCGTGCGCTTCTGCGACTGCTTCTCGATCCCGATCGTCACCTTCGTCGACGTGCCGGGCTTCCTGCCCGGCACCGCGCAGGAATATGGCGGGTTGATCAAGCACGGCGCCAAGCTTCTGTTCGCCTATGCCGAAGCGACCGTGCCAAAGATCACCGTCATCACCAGAAAGGCCTATGGCGGCGCCTATGATGTCATGGCGTCAAAACATCTGCGCGGCGATATGAACTATGCCTGGCCAACGGCGCAGATTGCGGTGATGGGCGCCAGGGGCGCGGTCGAGATCATCTATCGCAAGGACATCGGCGACGCGGAGAAAATTGCAGCACACACAAAGGCTTACGAGGATCGCTTTCTATCGCCCTTCGTTGCCGCCGAGCGCGGCTATGTCGACGAGGTGATCATGCCGCATTCGACCCGCCGCCGCATCGCCCGCGCGCTCAGGATGCTGCGCAACAAGGATATGCAAAACCCTTGGAAGAAACACGACAACATCCCGCTGTGAGGGGCTGATGTCGCGCCTGGTCCTCTACATGGGAGCGCGTTTCGGCAGATTTGCCATCCTGCTCTTCGCTCTCCCGCTGTTCTGCCCAATAGTCCTGTGGTTCTGGCTCCTCGATTGGCATCCGCTCGCCGTCATCGCGACTGGTGCTGTTGCAATCCCGGCCGCGATGCCGGCCATCGTTCTGTTGATCGGAACATTGTTCGCCGGTTTTCGACCCAGCAAGGTCAAGGGGATTACTCGGGAATCAGCCCCGAAGCTGTGGGCTGTCTGGGAGAGTATTGCCGGCAAACACCGCGCCAGCCGAACGAGGATCATCCTGAGCGACGATCTCAACGCCAGCGTCGGTGAAGAGCGGCCGTTTCTAGGCTTGCTTGGTCGCAGGCCGATTCTCACCATCGGCCTGCCATTGCTCGCAGCGACCGACCAAAAGGCATTTGCGGCGATCTTGGCTCATGAGGACGCCCATCTGAAAAACAAAGATACAAATGGCGGACTCAACCTGGCCGAACTCGAGCAAAGCTTCGATCTAATCTTCGACTTCGCTCCTCCGGGGAAAACCGTTTCAGGCAGCCTGTTCTACTGGATGCTTGGTCCGCTGTCGCGCACTCTGGAGCGCGAAGAAATACGGTTGTCGCGACGAGCGGAAATTGACGCAGATCGCCATGCAGCGACGTCCGGCGACGCACATGATGCGGCCCGCGCCCTGCTTCTGATCGGTGCCGCCAGTGCGTTCTTCGATGATCAAGTCTATAGCCCGCTCCAGCGTGAACTGCTTGGCGCCATGGCTCCGCCCCGTCCACCACTCGAAAGGGTCCTGGCGGCCGCCGCTCACTTGTCGAGACTTCCCATTCTGCAGGAGTATGCTCAAAAAGCGTGGGACGCGCGAGATAACGAAAGTGCGGACCATCCGCCCTGGTCCGAACGTCTGATTGCTCTTGGATTTAGCTCGGCTCCAGAGATAGAACCAATTCTGGTTTCTGCCTTGTCGAGCCTGCTGAGCGATGCGTTCGTCGCCGAACGCGTCCGCCATTTCGACGGCGAATGGACATCGAACATCGCCGACGACCTCGATCGATAGCTATCCACCTGGAACTACTGCGGCCAATGCCTCAGTCGGTGGCCTATTCCTCTTCCGCAGCACCGAACCCGGCCCCCATCGTCGCGCGGGCAGCGCCTGACCACGGCGTGGCGTGATTGTCGATGCGCATCTGGAAGATAAAATAGGTCGGCGAGCAGAAGCCGATGCCTTTCACCTTGCCGATGCCGGGCGTATCGGGTGGCAGCGACTGGCACATGTAATCCTCGCGGCAGAAATGGTCGGCCGAGCAGGCAGGACGATTGCCGCGATTGACGGCACCGCCCAGGCACTGGTCGAAATTATTGGTCGCTACGCAGGTGTCGAATTTTTTGCCGCCGACCAACCCGCAAATCTCGTTCGGCATCGGTTTGCCCGTCTTGAAGGCGGCAAAGCTGCGATCCCGGTCGTCGCAGCCGCGATAGGCAATCCCCGCCGGCACACCGATCTTCGGCGGCCGGCAGGTGTAGGCGGCGCGCGAAATGCTTGGCGCGAACGCCGCGAACTGGCCGGTGATGGTATAGCGGTCATTGAAAGGCTGTTCCGGGTTGCTGGCGATCGAGCCGGTCAGGCATGGATGGCCGGAAAACATGTTTTCGCTGTCCTTGGGCAGCAGGCATTGCGCCAGCTTGGTGCGCACGCCGGACACGGTCGCCAGCGGCGTGCAGACGGTGCCGCCGCCGCATTGCCAAGTCGCGCCAAAGCGGGCCGCATCCGCCGGCATCAGGCACGGCATCGCCATCTCGGCCGGCGAATAGGCGATCTGTCCAGCATCGCTCCATGTCGCCGGCGGCGCGAAGGACAGCGGGCGGAAGCGGTTCGGTTCCTTGCCGTCGGCAGTCGCGTGCAGCCAGGCGACGCGACGCGGGATGTCGGCGTGGAGATGCGGCGAGATGCCGACCTCGATGCGGTTGAGCGGCGAGGTCGTCTTGTCATCGAGGCCGATGAAATGGAAACCGGCGGTCGAGCCCGCCTGATGGCAGCCTTGGCAGGCGCCGTTGTCCAGCCGCTCGACCAATGCCTCTGGCGTGCGCACCAGCTTCAGCGCAGAGAAATCGAGCCCTTCGAAATCCGCGGGCTGGAACAGCGGCGTGAACGGGTGGTTGGCCTGCCTTGCGCTGCCGAAGGTCGACCACGAAATGACCTTCCTTGCCAAAAACTCATCGGGGATTTGGTAGACGCCGAGATCGACCGCCGCAACATTGGTGCGGACATAGTCGGCAAGTCTTGCTTTCAGCGCGGCGTCTTCGGCAAGACGTGCCATGTCGGGCGTGTTTTCCAGCGGCTTTTCGCTGACAGCCGTTCCGTCGATGCCGAAAATTCGCATGAGATAGGCAGCCTGCCCGCCGAATTCGGTCTCCTGGCCGGAGGGGAAGCGGACCACTTGCGCATTGAGCTCGAGCTGCTTGAAGGTGAGCGCCGCTCTTTCCAGCGGCCCGCCGGTCAGCCAGCCGGCATCGACGCTCTCGTCGAGCTGTGGTGCCCAGCGTCCGGCGACGCCGACACAGCCGCCATCGACATCCGGCGTGGCATTGTAGACGGCACTGAAATTGAACGGCAGGCGCGAGGCCAAAACCTTGCCGTTCTTCTTGAAGCTGTAGGCGAGGCGATAGATGAAGCGCACTTCGCCGCAACTCCCGTCGCCTTTCAGCGCGGCGAAGTCGCGCCGGTCGAGCCGGTTGACCACGCCGACGAGGCGGAAGCGCGCTGCGTCGGTCCTCAGCCAGCGTATGTCCATGACACGGCCAACATTGCCGTCGGTCACCTCGTACAGCGGCCGGCCGCCGGCCTTCATCTCGGTCCGCAATGCTGCGACGTCGCTTGCAATCGTTTCGACGATCGCGTGGTAAGCCGGCGCCTTGTCATAAAGCGTCTTCAAATCGCCCTTGCCGTCGACGCCGAAAATGCCGGCGAAGCCAAAGCCCTTGGCATCGAGAGCAGCAAGTACCGCTGGATCATCGACGATGGTCACCGGCTGCTCAGCGGCATTCGCCGACAGTGTCGCCAAAGCGGCCATGACGAGCGTGGTGAAAAGGAGTGCAATGCGTCTCATCGAAGGTCCGGCTGGCTTTCGATCAATTCCCGCAGCACTGGCACCAGAGCCGACGGTAGATCCTCGGCGATCAAGCCGGGCCCGAAACGACGGCCGGCCTCGGCGTGGATCCAGACCGCCGCGCAGGCAGCCTGGAAGGCCGCCATGCCTTGCGCCAGCAATCCGGCCGCGATCCCCGACAGAACGTCACCAGAGCCAGCCGTGGCCAGCCACGGCGCACCGTTGGCATTGATCGCGGCCCTGCCGTCGGGCGCCGCGATCACCGTGTCGGCACCCTTGTAGACGACAATGGCATTGGCGCGCTTTGCTGCTTCGCGCGCCTTGGTCACTTTGGACTGTTTTTTGTTCCCAGCGATATCTGGAAAAAGCCTGGCGAATTCACCCTCATGTGGCGTCAGCACCAGTGCCGGCGACCATGTCTGACGCGCTGCGTCGAACAGTGCCTGAGGCTGAAGCGCCAACGAGGTGATGGCGTCGGCATCCAGAACGATGGCACTGGCGTGAATTTCAGGCGTAGCCGCTGATGCGCGGGTCAGATCCGCGATCGCCGCAATCAACTGCAATGCGAAATCGCCGACCTTGGGTTTCGGCCCGAGCCCCGGTCCGAACACCAGCGCCTCGGGATGCCGCGCCACGAGGAATTCCTGCACCTCTTCGAGCGAGCCGGCCTCGCGCAGCATGATCGAGGTCAGATGCGCGGCGTTCACCTGCATGGCGTTTCCAGGTGAAAGCACAGTTACTGCCCCTGCCCCACTGCGAGCCGCGGCCATGGCCGACAACCTCGCTGCGCCCGTCGCACTCGGTCCGCCGGAAAAGACAGCAACATGGCCACGCTTGTATTTATGCGAATCGACAGCCGTTCTCGGGTAGTACCATCGCAGCCAAAGTTCCGGTGTGTTCTCGAACGCCGTGACCTTGAGCTGATCGATGATCCCATCCGGAATGCCGATATCGGCGACGATGATCTCGCCGCACAGCTCGCGCCCCGGCATCAGCAGATGGCCTGGCTTTTTCCGCACGAAAGTCACCGTGACCTCGGCCTGGAAGTGAGCGTTAGTCAAGCCGGTCTCGCCTGACACACCCGAAGGCAAATCGATCGAGACCACCGGGACGCGCTCAGCGCTGCTCAAGCCTGAGACGGCCAACGCATGCATCGAAATGTCCTTGGACAGTCCCGCGCCGTAGAGTGCGTCCACGACCACTTCACCCGCTTCCGGGTAGCAATGGCCAATGTGTTCCACGGGCAAGTTGCAGGCATCAGAGGCCAACGCGGCATCGCTTCCGGGTTTCTGCTTGCCTTCGGCCCATACGGCAACGCTCATGCCGGCCTCTGCCAACAACCGCGCCACGACATAGCCGTCGCCGCCATTGTTGCCGGGGCCGCACAGGACATGGACGCGTCTCGCCTGGGGATAGCGCGCCAGGACGACGGCAGCGACCGCTTCGCCGGCGCGCCGCATGAGGCCGAAGCCATCGAGTGGCCCGGCCGCAATCGCCAGCCGATCGGCCTCGGCCATTTCAGACGGAGACAAAAGTTCGTTGCTCATGGAATATCAGGCGACATGCACATCATTTCCCCAAGCATTGTCCAGTTTTTGATCCGACGCAAACAACGAAGGTCCCTAAGCAAAGTTGGCGGCGTACCTCGTTCGGGACGACGGCGCGCAGCTGCTCATGAAATATCCGATCTGCCCAATTTTTGTGCGGACGGCAGGACCGGCGGTGTGTAGGCTCGCGGTGTTCATGGCGCATCCGACGCAGCGAATGATGCGAATGTACATTCCTGCGCGGCATGGTATCCAAATCATGTGAGGCTGCTCGGCGCCCCATCAATTGGCACAGTTCGTGCTTGATTGAAGCGCAAGCGGGGCTCACAACCCGTCTTTTTTGGCAGTGGAGGCCACTTTTTACATGAAAAAGATCGAAGCGATCATCAAGCCGTTCAAGCTAGACGAAGTGAAAGAAGCGCTTCAGGAGGCCGGGCTGCAAGGTATCACCGTTACCGAGGCCAAAGGGTTTGGCCGCCAGAAGGGCCATACCGAGCTTTATCGCGGTGCCGAATATGTCGTCGACTTCCTGCCGAAGGTGAAAATCGAGGTCGTGCTCGGCGACGATGCGGTCGAAGCCGCGATCGAAGCCATCCGCAAGGCGGCCCAGACCGGTCGCATTGGCGACGGCAAGATCTTCGTCTCCAACATTGAGGAAGTCGTGCGCATCCGCACCGGCGAAACCGGCATGGACGCGGTCTGAATTTTCCCGTTAAAAGGCCATGTTCAAAACGTCATCACATAGGGAAGCAGGGACATGACGACAGCCAAAGACATCATGAAGCAGATCAAGGACAACGACGTGAAGTTCGTCGATCTGCGCTTCACCGATCCGAAGGGCAAACTGCAGCACGTTACGATGGATGTCGTCGAGGTCGAGGAAGACATGTTTGCCGATGGTGTCATGTTCGACGGTTCCTCGATCGCCGGCTGGAAGGCGATCAACGAGTCCGACATGGTGCTGATGCCCGATCCCGATACGGTGCATATGGACCCGTTCTTCGCTCAGTCGACCATGGTCATCCTGTGCGACATCCTCGACCCGATCTCGGGAGAATCCTACAACCGCGACCCGCGCGGCACCGCCAAAAAGGCCGAGGCCTACATGAAGGCGGAAGGCATCGGCGACCAGATCTTCGTCGGTCCTGAAGCCGAGTTCTTCGTGTTCGACGACGTCAAGTACAAGGCCGATCCCTATAATACCGGCTTCCGGCTGGATTCGACCGAATTGCCGTCCAATGACGACACCGATTACGAGACGGGTAACCTCGGCCACCGGCCGCGCATCAAGGGCGGCTATTTCCCGGTGCCGCCGATCGATTCGGCACAGGACATGCGCTCGGAAATGCTCACCGTGCTCGCCGAGATGGGCGTGCGCGTCGAAAAGCACCACCATGAAGTGGCCGCCGCCCAGCACGAGCTCGGGATCAAGTTCGACACGCTGGTCCGCAACGCCGACAAGATGCTGATCTACAAATACGTCGTGCACCAGGTCGCCAATGCGTATGGCAAGACGGCCACTTTCATGCCGAAGCCGGTATTCGGCGACAATGGCTCTGGCATGCACGTCCACCAGTCGATCTGGAAGGAAGGCAAGCCGACCTTCGCCGGCAACGAATATGCCGGCCTGTCCGAGAGCTGCCTGTTCTACATCGGTGGTATCATCAAGCATGCCAAGGCGATCAACGCCTTCACCAACCCGCTGACCAACTCCTACAAGCGCCTGGTACCCGGCTATGAAGCGCCGGTGCTGCTCGCCTATTCGGCACGCAACCGCTCGGCCTCGTGCCGTATTCCGTTCGGCTCGTCGCCGAAGGCCAAGCGCGTCGAGGTCCGCTTCCCCGATCCGGGCGCGAACCCCTATCTTGCCTTCGCCGCCATGCTGATGGCCGGCCTCGACGGCATCAAGAACAAGATCCACCCGGGACAGCCGATGGACAAGGATCTCTACGACCTTCCGCCGAAGGAATTGAAGAAGATCCCGACCGTCTGCGGCTCGCTGCGCGAAGCCCTGCAGAGCCTCGACAAGGACCGCGGCTTCCTGAAGGCCGGCGGCGTCTTCGACGACGACCAGATCGACAGCTACATCGAGCTTAAGATGGCCGAGGTGATGCGCTTCGAAATGACCCCGCATCCGGTCGAATACGATATGTACTATTCGGTCTGATCTGGATCGTTGCAGCCAACAAAAAAACCCCGGCGGAGACGCCGGGGTTTTTTTTATTGCGATGCGATCGGAGAGAACGTCACGGCGCAGACCTGAGGTCTACGCCGGGACGAATGTTCAAGCCGCGGCCGAAACCTCGGCGCTGGTCGGGACGGAGGCGATCGTCTTCAATATCTGCGAGGCAATCTGGTAGGGGTCGCCCTGCGAGTTCGGACGGCGATCCTCGAGATAGCCCTTGTAGCCGTTGTTGATGAAGGAGTGCGGCACACGGATCGAGGCGCCGCGGTCGGCGATGCCGTAGCTGAACCTGTTCCACGGCGCGGTCTCGTGCTTGCCGGTCAAACGCTTGTCGTTGTCCGGACCGTAGACGGCGATGTGATCCATCAGGTTCTTGTCGAAAGCCGCCATCAGCGCTTCGAAATACGCCTTGCCGCCGACTTCTCGCATATAGGCGGTCGAGAAGTTGGCATGCATGCCGGAGCCGTTCCAGTCGGTATCGCCGAGCGGCTTGCAGTGATATTCGATGTCGATGCCGTATTTCTCGGTCAGGCGCTGCATCAGATAGCGTGCCATCCACATCTGGTCGGCGGCCTTCTTGGAGCCCTTGCCGAAAATCTGGAATTCCCACTGGCCTTTGGCCACTTCGGCGTTGATGCCTTCATGGTTGATGCCGGCGGCGAGGCAAAGGTCGAGATGCTCCTCGACGATCTGCCTGGCGACGGAGCCGACATTGCTGTAGCCGACGCCGGTGTAGTACGGGCCTTGCGGCGCCGGATAGCCACTCTCGGGGAAGCCGAGCGGGCGGCCGTCCTTGTAGAAGAAATATTCCTGCTCGAAGCCGAACCAGGCGCCCTCGTCGTCGAGAATGGTGGCGCGCTTGTTGGACGTATGCGGCGTCACGCCGTCCGGCATCATGACCTCGCACATGACGAGCGCGCCATTGGTGCGGGCGGGATCCGGATAAACGGCAACCGGCTTCAAAACGCAGTCGGAGCTGTGGCCCTCGGCCTGCATGGTCGAAGAACCGTCGAAGCCCCACAGCGGAAGCTGGTCGAGCGTCGGAAACTCGGCATAGTCCTTGACCTGCGTCTTTCCGCGGAGATTGGGAACCGGGGTGTATCCATCGAGCCAAATGTACTCGAGCTTGTATTTCGTCATTCTAGCCTCTCGTTGCTTGATCACCGAACCCTGGATGGCGCCGGGGCGAGCCGGCCTATCCAGCAGCCGACCTGCCGGATTACTAAAATGCAATTCGTGTGCCATTCTCGCCGGCGACGGATGCGGCAAAAGCGATGTAGTGTCGGCGCAAAATTGCTGAGCCGTCGTAATTGTGCGATCGGATCGCTCACAAGCATAGTTTGCATAAATATTGTGCAGCTACTGATCTTTTTATAATCATGTTGCCTAATTCGATTGCGAAACCTATCTTGGGGAAAGGTTGAATCGGCAAGGTTGTGCCGAAGAAAGGAAACCGACAATGGAAATCACTTCCACTCCTCAGTCGGCCAAAATCCTGATGTTCCCGGTGGCAGCGCGCGCTTCTGCCTCAAATTTAAGCGGAAAGGCTAAGTTCGCAGCAGAACTTGCTTCTTTGCGCAACCGAACGGATTTCGGAAGTGCCTGGTATCATGAGGCAGCGATCGAAGAAGCGAAAAACGATCGGAAGAGCTGAGCCTCCCCATCTCTCGTCTCCCTCCGATGAATCGCAAAGCCCGGCGCGATCGCTCGCGCCGGGCTTTGCTTTGAATCGGGACAGGTCGGCTATTGCTTGGTATGCAGGTCTGTTCCGAGGGTATCCCTGATGAAGATCATGCCGATGACCAGCGACATCGCCGCGATCACCACCGGGTACCAGAGACCGTAGTAGATGTCGCCCTTGTAGGCGCTGAGCGCGAACACCGTCGCCGGCAGCAGCCCGCCGAACCAGCCATTGCCGATATGGTAGGGCAGCGACATTCCGGTGTAGCGGATGCGGGTCGGAAACATCTCGACCAGGATCGCGGCGATCGGCCCGTACACCATCGTGACGAAGATCACGAGGACGAACAGGATGGCGATCGTCATCGGCCAGTTGACCGCGGCCGGGTCGGCAAACATGGCAAAGGGACCGCCGCCCGGTATGGTGTAGACAGTGACCTCGGGGGCTCCCGCAGCCTCATCGGCAGTCAGCAGCTTGTCCTTGATCGCCTGGTCGGTCGGGACCGTCGCCTTGTCGCCGGAGCGGATCGCGGCCGTATCGAGCTTCAGCTCGGGATTGGCCGCAATGAAGGCCTCAAGCTTCTGGTCCGGCACCTTGGCCGCTGCCCGCTTCAGCGGATAGCCGCCGTCCCGAAGCGCTGTGTTTACCGCTTTGGCGAAAACGGCGTCCTTAGCCTTGGCTTGATCGCCGGCCGCAGTCGCGTCGTACGACTCAACTGTCTCGTTGCCGATTTTGACCGACGCTGCAGTGCCGGGGGCTGCCGTCGTTACCACGTCATAAGGCACTGAGTTCTTGGTCAAGAACGAGGTGGCGATATCGCAGGACGTCGTGAACTTCGCCGTGCCCACCGGATTGAACTGGAACTTGCAGTCGCCCGGTGCCGCGGTGACCGTCGCGCGCGTGTTTTGCTGCGCGGTGGCGAGCGCCGGGTTGGCTGCCCAGGTCAGCGCCTTGAACAACGGGAAAGTGCAGACGATCGCCAGTGCAAGGCCGGCCATGATGATCGGCTTGCGACCGATCTTGTCGGAGAGCCAGCCGAACACGACGAAAAAGATGGAGCCGACCGCCAGCGCGATTGCGATCATGATGTTGACCGACTGCGCGTCGACCTTGAGCACGTTGGTTAGGAAGAACAGCGCGTAGAACTGGCCATTGTACCAGACCACGGCCTGGCCGGCTGTGAGGCCGAGCAGTGCCAGCAGCGCAATCTTTGCGTTCTTCCATTGGCCGAAGGCTTCCGTCAATGGCGCCTTGGAGCCTTTGCCTTCGTCCTTCATGCGCTGGAAGGTCGGCGATTCAGAAAGCGACAGCCGGATCCATATCGAAATCCCGAGGAGCAGAAAGGAAACGATGAAAGGAATGCGCCAACCCCACGCGGCGTAGGTTTCCTTGGCCATCGACCCCTGGACGATCAGGATGACGACCAGCGACAGGAACAGGCCGAGCGTTGCCGTCGTCTGTATCCACGACGTGTAGTAGCCGCGGCGATCGTCGGGTGCGTGCTCGGCGACATAGGTCGCGGCACCGCCATACTCGCCACCGAGCGCCAGGCCTTGCAACATGCGCAAGATGATCAGGATCACGGGAGCGGCAATGCCCAAAGTCGCATAGCCAGGCAGCAAGCCGACCAGGAAGGTCGACAGGCCCATGATCGTCATCGTGACAAGGAAAGTGTATTTACGGCCGACAAGATCGCCGATGCGGCCGAACAGCAATGCGCCGAACGGACGCACGAGGAAGCCAGCGGCGAAAGCCAGCAGCGCGAAGATATTGCGCGTAGCTTCCGGGATGGTTGGGCTGAAAAAAGTCGAACCAATGAACACTGCCAACGAGCCGTAGAGATAAAAATCATACCATTCGAAAACGGTGCCGAGCGAGGAGGCGAAGATGACCTTCTTCTCCTCGCGCGTCATGCCGCGGCTTGTTTTGCCGGCGGTCGATGCCATTGCCATGAGTGTATCCTCCCGTGTGATTCCGTCGGTCCTCGATGCTGCGCGTCATCGTCCGCGTTTCCTCGGAACGCAGACTCAGTGCAGCCACCGGTGCAAAAAATGACAGAAAGCAGTGCCCAGAGGCAGACCGCCTTTGGGATTATGACTTTGGTCTAATGTGCAGTGCGAAATAGCGGGCGTCAGCCTTTGAGCGCTTCGAGCAGGCTGACTGCCGCCATCATGTCGCGCTTGCGGGCGGCGCGGCGGGCGACGGCCTCGGCATCATGGCCCCATTGCTCGGCCTGCCAGTCCTCGTCGACATGGCCGGCAGCCCAGGCCACCTCGCCGTCGAGCTCGCCGAAATCGACGGCCAGCGCCAGCAGCGCCGATCCGGTCAGCGAGGTCATGACGTGGATGGCAGCAAGGCGCAGCGGATCGGCACGTTGGGCTAGATGCTGGCCAAGCAGCGCGATACTCTCGCGCGGCTGCTCGACGTGGATCACGCCTTCGGCGAGCTGGAACCGGGCGCCGAGCGCGCTGCGCGCCCAGTCGATGACCGGATCCCAATGCTCGTTCTGCCGGTCGACCAACCCCTGTGGTGCATCGGCGCGGTAGCAGAGCATATCTGATGAGGCGAAACGCAGGATGTCCTCCAGCACCGCCTGGGGATCACTGGCGACCCCATCGATTGCCGTATTGACCAGACGCATCAACGGCATCGTTACCGGGTCGATGGTCTCCTCCTGTGCGGCGAATTCGTCCGCAATAAGAGCAGCCGCCTTTTCGGTCGGCAGCGCCAGCAGCGCCTTGGCGGGCGTGCGGACGGGCTTGCCATCGAGATGGACGGCAAAACCATCCTCGACCGGTGCCACCGCGACGGTCTTGTAGAAGCGTTTTGGCAGTTGCGTCTTCATCTGGATTTGGGCACGGCGTACCGGATCCGGATCGGAGAGCTGTTTTCCAGCTTCGAGGTCGTTCAATATATCGCGCATGCTCATCCGGGGCTTTGTTTTCGGGCCGGCCGGTTGACGATGATAAGACCGGCGGCGATGAGGCCGAGTGCCAGGAAGATACGAACGGTCAACGGCTCGTTCAAGAAGACAGCGCCGCAGAGCACGCCGAACACCGGCGACAGGAAGGTGAAGCTCGACAGTCCAGATGCAGGGTAGCGCCGCAGCAGCCAGAACCACAGAACATAGGTGAAGGCGACAACGTAGACGGCCTGGAACAACAGCGCCACGGTCGGCAGAAGAGAAAAGCTGCGGACGGGCGGCCCGGCAAAGGGCATCACCAAAATGCCGACGGCGGCGGCACCGGCCAGCTGATAGAGCAGCAGCTTTTCGGCGCTGGCCTCCACCAGTTTCGACCGCTTGATGACAATGTTGGTCACGGCCCACAGAATGCCGGCGCCGAGACTGAGCAGGTCGCCGCTCAACGTCTCGCCACCATTAGCGCTCAGTTTGTCGGAAAACACCGCGACCAGCCCGGCGAAAGCGAGCAGAAGCCCAACGAGCTTGCGTGCCGTGATGCTTTCGTCCAGCAGGAAATGGCCGCCGACCAGCATCCAGAACGGCATGGTGTTGACCAGCAAGGTGTTGCGCACGACCGTCGTATGCTCGAGCCCGACATAGAGAAACAGGAACTCGAGACCGAAAAGCGCGCCTGCCAGAATGCCGGCGACGAGGGTCTTGTCGGACGTGAACAGCGCGATGTGGCGCCAGCGGCACCAGCCGAAAACACACAGGCCGCCGATTACCGAGCGGGCGATGGACAGGAAAACAGGGTCGTAGCCGGCATAGGAGATCTTGGCGGCGACGTAGTTCAGGCCCCAGGAAAAGGTCAGCCCGACCATGATAACGGCGGCGGCAGCGTCAACGGAACTGCGGCGGTCCATTGCGGTTGCTGCGGTCATTGCTTGGACTGGCTTTCCAGTTTCGCGAGCAGCGCCTTCAGCACTTCGGTATTCTGCCTTACCGCTTCGGTTTTCTCACGGCCGATTTCGGCCATCGACCCCTGCCGGGTTGCAACGCGGCGCATATAAGCGAACCAGACGACGAGAATCAGGATGAATGGCAACCAGTTCACCAACTGACGAACGAGCGACGCCTCATCCATGGTTTACTCCCTCGCTCATTTAATCCTCCGCGCTCGCGTCGTCGAAACCGAGTAGGTTCCAGCTCTGGCGCATATGCGGCGGCATCGGTGCGGTGACGTCGACAAAACCCTTGTCGGGATGAGGGATGACGATGCGGCGTGCGTGCAGATGCAGGCGGTTTTGCATGCCGCCTGGAAAATCCCAATTGGTGTCGGCTTCGAAATATTTGGGGTCGCCGATGATCGGGCAACCGATATGGGCGGCATGAACACGAAGCTGATGAGTGCGCCCGGTATAGGGTTCCATCTCCAGCCATGACAGGGTCTGCGCCGCCTGTTCGACGATGCGGTAATAAGACACGGCGTGGTCGGCGCCCTTTTCGCCATGCTTGGCGATGCGCACGCGATCGCCGTCGGGCGTCGGTTCCTTGATCAACCAGGTCGAGATCTTGTCCTCGCGCTTCGGCGGCACACCTTTGACCAGCGCCCAGTAGGTTTTCTTCGTCTCACGCGCCCGGAACGCTTCGGCGAGCTTCATGGCGGCGAGCCTTGTACGGGCGACAACCAGCACACCCGACGTGTCGCGGTCGAGCCGGTGCACCAGGCGCGGCTTCTCGCCCTTCTGGTTGCGCCAGGCTTCCAGCATGTCGTCGACATTGCGGGTAACGCCCGAACCGCCCTGAACCGCTAGGCCGGCCGGCTTGTTGAAGACGAAGACCTTCGGGTCCTCATGGATCAGCATCTTGGCCAAGACATCGGCATCGCCCTGGTTGCGTATCGAATGGCCGGTGAGCGGGCTTTCGCCTTTCTTGTCCACTTCGAGCGGCGGCACACGCACCGTCTGGCCGGCTTCGACGCGTGTATCGGCCTTCACCCTGCCGCCGTCGACCCGGATCTGGCCGGAACGCAGCAGCTTCTGCAGATGACCGAAACCGAGACCGGGAAAATGGGTCTTGAACCAGCGGTCGAGCCGCATGCCCGCCTCGCCGGTATCCACTGTGATCTGTTCAACGCCTGCCATGATTCCAATCGCCGTTTTGCGAACATGCAACGGCATTCGCCGGCACCCGCAATCTCACTCGGTTATTCGTTGTCGGTTCCATATTGCAGAACCTGAACTTTCTCCAGCGTGATCAAGCCACTTGTCATGATTGTTTCAAGCACGGGCAGAAAAGCGGCCAATTTTTCCTCGTCGTCGACGATCTCGATGACAAGGGGAAGGTCCTCCGAGAGACGGAGGATCTTCGTGGTGTGAAGTCGGCTGGAATGGCCAAATCCCATCGCCCCGCGCAGGACGGTCGCGCCGGCAATCTGCATTTCGCGGGCCTTCAGCACGATGACCTCATACAGCGGACGGCCATCTGCCCTGTCGTTTTCGCCGATAAATATGCGCAGCAATTGTGCCTGTGGTGGTATCTTCATTGCCTGGATCCTCTCAGCCGGTTGAGGCGCACTGCAAAGATGTGGCCAAGCCAGACGGCGGCAAGCCAGGCCACCACGGAGATCGCGATATTGAGTGCCGCCGCCACAAGCTTCCCGCTTTGCGCGAGGGTGAGTGTTTCAAGGCTGAAAGCGGAGAAGGTCGTCAGGCCACCGCAGAAGCCGGCCATGAAGAACTGGCGCTGCAGCGGACTGGCGAAGACGCGACCATCCGGTCCCGTCAATGTCGCATAGAAGCCGATGAGGAATGAGCCGACAATGTTGACGAGGAGTGTGCCGAAGGGAAATCCAGTGCCCCACCAGGCGGTGCTCGCCAATGAGGCGAGCGCCCGCAGCACGCCGCCGATCATGCTGCCAGCGGTCACGGTCGCATAGATACGAACCGTTTGGCTCGTTCGGCGCGAGCCAATGAGGCGCGCCGCACGCCCCGCCATCCCGTCGGAGCGGAGCTTCTGCGGGCCGCTCATGGCGCCCCGCTGCCAATCAGAAGACTTCCCGCGGCAAAGCCCAGCGTCACGCCGCCGAGGCTCAGGAAAACCGAAAGCAGCACATTTCCGCCGGCCCGCAGCCATTCGCCCTCACGCGCCAGCGCCAGCGTCTGCAGGCTGAATGAAGAGACCGTGGTGTAGCAGCCGAGGCCGCCGGTGACGACAAAGGCCCAAAGGGCAGGCATGCCGTCGCGCGCCACGGCATGCGCAACGACGCCGATTGCAAACGCCCCCGACACATTGACGACCATCGTGCCCCAAGGAAAGGTCTCGCCGACCCGGCGGGCGACGAAGCCGGACAGGAAGAAGCGGGCCATTGCACCGATCGCGCCACCAAGACAGACAAGCAACAGATGATACATCGTGCTCCCTCGCGCCAGTTACGCTACGGTGTCAGGCAGCTCCGACCTTCTTCGGCTTGCTGGAGGCGATCATCTTCCAGTTCTTGTAGAACATGGCATTGATGCGCTCGACGCTGACCGAAACAATGGCGAGGAGCGTCGAGATCAGACCGGGAAACGGCGATGGGCGAATGATGTCCATGAACACGCAGTAGCGGCGCCCGTCATACTCGTTGACCGAGCGATGAAGCAGCGTGTCGTCGAAGATGAACAGCGGGTTCTCGTGCCAGTAATTCTTGGCGTTGCCACACTGGACGAACACTTCCGATTTCACCGGGATGAGGTTGTAGAGAATGCGCAGGCTGAGCCGGAGCGGGCCAAAGTGCCAGGAAGTCGATTCCCTGCCGCTGAACACAGAGACGGCAATCGTCTTGATGTATTTGAAATCCTTGTTGAATTCGGCGACGTTGTCTATTTTGTGCTTGCCATACCACTGATAGACATACATGCCGCGCCGGCCGCTGCCGAAATTGGCGTCGATGTCGGCGATGATCTCGTCCTTGCGTGCCTTGAAGACATCCAGGACCTCGTTGACCTCGCGCTGGTAGTCCGGAGGAAACTGGTCCAATTTCCAGACACCGCGGTTTCTATAGCACAGCAGATCCACCAGCAGATTGAAGGGCGAAAGCAGCCAGGTGAAGATGCCGTTGCCCAGGAAATAACCACTGAACAGCGCCCAATTCTTGTTGTCGTTGCGCAACACGTCGATCAGGCCGAGGACGATGAAAATCGTCGTCAGAATGGGAATGACATAGAAGCCGAGCGCCAGCAGCGGAATGGCTATGGCGAACTTCCGAAGGGTTTTGCGGGATTTTTTTGTCATTTTTCCACGCGCCAGGCGCGATTCCGTTCTGAATATCGTCGGTACGTTTCTGGCCTGCCGCCGGCCGAAGGCGCATCTTGATAGGGTTTTTTATCCCACCAGACAACGCCGATCACACCAGTGTGCGACTGGCAGCTACTTTTCCCGCTCGCTGCGCAGCTTCGCCCAATAGTCCAGCCGCTTCCTGATATCGCGCTCGAAGCCGCGCTCGGGCGGATCGTAGAATGTCTGCCTTCCCATCTTCTCAGGAAAATAGTCCTGGCCGGAAAAAGCGTCGGGCTCGTCGTGGTCGTAGCGATAGCCGGCGCCGTAATCTTCCTGTTTCATCAGCTTGGTCGGCGCATTGAGAATGTGCTTGGGCGGCAGCAGCGAACCGAATTCCTTGGCCGCCTGTGTGGCGGCCTTGAATGCGGTATAGACTGCATTGGATTTCGGCGCGGTAGCGAGATAGACGGTAGCCTCGGCGAAGGCCAGTTCGCCCTCGGGCGAGCCCAGATAGTCGTAGGCGTCCTTGGCGGCGTTGGCGACGACGAGTGCCTGCGGGTCGGCCAGCCCGATATCCTCCATCGCCATGCGCACCAACCGGCGCCCGAGATAGAGCGGATCCTCGCCGGCGTCGAACATGCGGGCCAGATAGTAGAGTGCCGCGTCGGGGTCGGAGCCGCGCACCGATTTGTGCAAGGCGGAGATCAAATTGTAATGGCCGTCCTGGCCCTTGTCGTAGATCGGCGCGCGGCGCTGGACGATGCGCTGTAAGGCCTCGGCGCCAAACACTTCACCTGATTTGGCGGCACGCCAGACCTCTTCGGCCAGTGTCAGCGCCGCGCGGCCGTCGCCGTCGCTCATGCGGATGAGCATCGCCCGCGCCTCGTCATCGAGCGGCAGCGCCCTGCCCTCTGCCTCCTCGGCCCGCGCCAGGAGCTTGGCGATGCTGTCCTCGCCGAGCGAGTGAAAGACCAGGACGCGTGCGCGCGACAACAGCGCGGCGTTAAGCTCGAAGGACGGGTTCTCCGTGGTGGCGCCGACCAGCACGACGGTGCCGTCTTCCATCACGGGCAGAAAACTGTCCTGCTGGGCGCGGTTGAAGCGATGGATCTCGTCGACGAACAGCAGTGTCTGGCGGCCGTTGGAGCGGCGCAGCTTCGCTGCCTCGAACACTTTCTTCAGGTCGGCAACGCCGGAAAACACGGCCGAGATCTGTTCGAAAGCGAGGCTTGTCTCGCCGGCAAGCAGCCGTGCGACCGTGGTCTTGCCGGTGCCGGGCGGGCCCCAGAAGATCATCGAGCCGAGCGAGCCGGAGCCGATCAGCCGCGTCAGCGCGCCGTCGGGACCGGTCAGATGCTCCTGGCCGACGACCTCGCCGAGGTTCTTCGGGCGCAGACGGTCGGCCAGCGGCCTGCCGGGCGGCGTCTTTTCCGGTTCATCGACACTGAACAGATCGGCCATGCAACTTCTTCTGCCTGGAGCCCGACCATGCTGACGTCGGGCTTAGTAACGCAACACCTGGCGCAGTATCTGCCCGCCGCGCTCGACGGTAAAGCGCCACCAGCGTGTATCCTGCTGGGCTATCTGTTCCAGGGTCGCCGCCTTGTCGATCGTCAGGCCATTGACCTCACGCACGATGTCGCCCGGCTGGAAACCAAAATCGGCAGCGGGCGAATCGCGGTTGATATCGACGACGGTGACGCCTTTGACATCGGTGCGCAGACCAAGCCGCTGGGCAAGCCGTGGCGATAGTTCGGCAACCCTGGCACCGGAAAACGGGCTACGGCCGCGCAATGTGAGCTCCGCAGCTTTGGCGCCCTCAGGCGGCCGTTCCAGCGCGATGTCCATCGTCGCCTGCTGACCCTTGCTTAGAACGCCGAAGCTGGCATTCGTACCGATCGACAGCGTCGCCATCCGGTAGTCCAGCGCCCCGACGCTCTCGACCGGCTTGCCGTTGAGCGACAGCACCACGTCACCAGGCTTGAGCCCTGCCTTGGCAGCGGGTCCTGCCTCTTCGACCGAAGAAACCAGCGAGCCGGCCGGTTTGTCCATGCCGAGCGATTCGGCAATCTGCGGCGTCACCGCCTCGAACTCGGCACCGACATACGGCCGCTCGAAGAAGTCGAGCCCGGCCTTGGCCGCATCGGCGAAGGCGCGAACCATGTTCGAAGGGATGGCAAAGCCGATACCGATCGAGCCGCCGCTACGGCTATAGATCGCAGTGTTGATGCCGATCAGTTGACCACCCATGTTGACCAGCGCGCCACCGGAATTGCCCGGGTTGATGGCGGCGTCGGTCTGGATGAAGAAGCTGGAATCGGAGACGCCGATATGGCTGCGCGCCACAGCCGAAATGATGCCGCTGGTGGTGGTCTGGCCGACACCGAACGGATTGCCGATCGCCAGCACCAGGTCGCCGACCTCGAGCGCGTCGGAATCGCCAATGGCGATCACCGGGAACGGCTTGTCGGAAGAAATCTTGAGCACGGCGAGGTCGAGCGTCTCATCCTTGAGCAGCACCTTGCTGTCGAATTCGCGCCCGTCGGCGGTCGCGACCTTGACCTGGTCGGCGTCCTTGACGACGTGGAAATTGGTGACCACGACGCCGGTCGGATCGACCAGCACCCCCGAACCGAGCGAAGACTGCGCGCGCGGCTGCGAGCGGCCGAAGAACTCCTCGAAGAACGGATCGCCATCAAAGGGCGACGTCACCTTGGCGGTTTGCGAGGCGTAGACATTGACCACGGCCGGGGCCGTCTGCTTGACCAGCGGCGCGAAGGACAGCTGCACCTCCTCGCGGCCGAACGGCACGCGCTTGTCGGGGCCGGAGGTGGCGTTTTCGCCTTCGACGCCATGCAGCATATCGGTCAGCACGTCGGACAGACCGGGATCTGGCTTGGTCTCCTCCGCCAGCGCGTGCCTGGCCGCCGGCACGACGGCCAGCGCCATCAAGGCGCAGATCAGAACAAGGGACAGCCGTTTAACGCGCATTCCGAATCCTCCAAGTCGGGCGCCATTGTCCTGACGATTGTGCAAAATGAAAGGCTAAGCCGCTGAAATCCGATTATTTTGGATAGTCGCCGCAAAAACCGGTGACAAAACCCCTGCAAGCCCTGCCCGGCAGCTTCGGAAACAGAAAAAGGGGCCCGCAGGCCCCTTTGAACTTCTCAGAAAAACCGAAGCTTATGCGGCTGCGGCTTCCTCTTCGGTGCCTTCGGCCTCGATGCGGGCGCGGTCGCCGGCGCCTTTGGCCGAGGTGTCGCGGTCGACGAATTCGATGACGGCCATTGCGGCATTGTCACCGTGACGGAAGCCGGCCTTCATGATGCGCAGATAGCCGCCATTGCGAGTGGCGTAACGTGGCGCGATTGTGTCGAACAGACGCTTGACGACGCCCTCATTGCCGATCTGGGCAATCACTTGGCGGCGGGCGTGCAGGTCGCCGCGCTTGCCGAGCGTCACCAGCTTCTCGACGATCGGACGCAGATCTTTCGCCTTCGGCAGCGTGGTGAGGATCTGCTCGTGCTCGATAAGCGACACGGCAAGGTTGGCAAACATCGACTTGCGATGGCTTATGCTGCGGGCGAACCGGCGGCCTTTAAATCCGTGGCGCATGGCTCTTCTCCTTCATTGCGGGTTCAAGAGGCCTGAGCCTCAGTATTGATCTTCGTAACGCTTGGCGAGGTCTTCGATGTTTTCCGGCGGCCAGTCCGGCACTTCCATGCCGAGATGCAGGCCCATCGCCGCCAGGACTTCCTTGATCTCGTTCAGCGACTTGCGGCCGAAGTTCGGGGTGCGCAGCATCTCGGCTTCGGTCTTCTGGATCAGATCGCCGATATAGACGATGTTGTCGTTCTTCAGGCAGTTGGCCGAACGCACCGAAAGCTCGAGTTCGTCGACCTTCTTGAGCAGCGCCGGGTTGAAGGCAAGCTCGGTAACCTGTTCGGCAGCGACTTCCTTCTGCGGCTCGTCGAAATTGACGAACAGGCCGAGCTGGTCCTGCAGGATGCGAGCGGCGAAGGCCACCGCGTCCTCGCCCGAGATCGAACCATCGGTCTCGATGGTCATGGTCAGCTTGTCATAATCGAGAACCTGCCCCTCACGGGTGTTCTCGACCTTGTAGGAGACCTTCTTGACCGGCGAATACAGGCTGTCGACCGGGATCAGCCCTATCGGCGCGTCTTCGGCGCGGTTGCGGTCGGCCGGCACATAGCCCTTGCCGGTGTCGACGGTGAATTCCATGCGGATCTCAGCGCCTTCGTCCAGCGTGCAGATGACGTGGTCGGGATTGAGGATCTCGACGTCGCCGACCGTCTGGATGTCGCCGGCGAGAACCGCGCCCGGTCCCTGCTTGCGCACGACCATGCGCTTGGGGCCATCGCCTTCCATGCGGATGGCGATTTCCTTGATGTTCAACACGATGTCGGTCACGTCCTCGCGCACGCCGGCGATGGACGAGAATTCATGCAGAACGCCGTCGATCTGCACGGCGGTCACAGCCGCGCCACGCAGCGAAGACAGAAGCACGCGGCGCAGCGCGTTGCCGAGGGTGAGGCCGAAGCCGCGCTCGAGCGGCTCGGCGACCAGCGTGGTCAGCGTCTTCTTCTTCGACGAGAACTCTATCTTGTTCGGCTTGATCAGTTCCTGCCAATTTTTCTGGATCATAGTGCTTTCCTTCCGTTGTCCCGCCACCATCCAATCGTGGCGGGCGACCTGGAATGCCGTGGAGGAGCGCCCTTGAGGCGCTCGCGCGGCGTTCGGTAAATTCTCTTTAGACGCGGCGCTTCTTGCGCGGGCGGCAGCCATTGTGCGGGATCGGCGTCACATCACGGATCGAGGTGATGGTGAAGCCTGCTGCCTGCAGCGCCCGCAGCGCCGATTCACGACCGGAGCCGGGTCCACAGACCTCGACCTCGAGCATGCGCATGCCGTGTTCCTGAGCCTTCTTGGCAACATCTTCGGCGGCCATCTGGGCAGCGAAAGGGGTCGACTTGCGCGATCCCTTGAAGCCCTGGGCTCCGGCCGACGACCAGGCAATGGAATTGCCCTGCGCGTCGGTGATGGTGATCATCGTGTTGTTGAAGGTCGAATTGACGTGGGCAACGCCCGACGAGATGTTCTTGCGTTCGCGACGGCGAACACGAGCGGCTTCCTTGGCCATGATAGTCCTTTCAGTTGATCTCTACACCGCCGTAATGCCAGCGGCTCCACCAGGGAGAAGGCAGTAGGGGAATATGGCAGTAGGGCAGTATGTCTGCCGTTCCTATTGCCTTACTGCCCTACTCTCTTACTGCCCTAAATTACTTCTTCTTTCCGGCAATCGACTTGGCTGGGCCTTTGCGGGTGCGCGCATTGGTGTGCGTGCGCTGGCCACGAACCGGCAG
The DNA here is from genome assembly GCF_040318135.1 of Mesorhizobium sp. M1295. NCBI lineage: Bacteria > Pseudomonadati > Pseudomonadota > Alphaproteobacteria > Hyphomicrobiales > Phyllobacteriaceae > Mesorhizobium > Mesorhizobium sp. M1295. The sequence goes on along the minus strand of NZ_JAMYLU010000036.1, from coordinate 12,586 downwards.
CGAGCGGCGGTGACGCAGGCCGCGGTAGCAGCCGAGGTCCATGAGCCGCTTGATGTTCATCGACACTTCGCGGCGCAGGTCGCCCTCGACCTGGTAGTCGCGGTCGATGGTCTCCCGGATCTGCAGCACTTCCGCGTCGGTCAGCTGGTTGACGCGGCGCTCGGCCGGGATGCCGACCTTGTCGACGATCTCCTGGGCGAACTTCTTGCCAATGCCGTGAATGTATTGAAGCGCAATGACGACGCGCTTGTTGGTAGGAATGTTGACGCCGGCTATACGAGCCATGTTCTTCTCTTCTCCATATAGGCCGGACGAGCCGGCGCTTCAAGTTGCCCCGCGTCCGGTGGAGGCCGGCCCTTGCGGGAGTTTCCAGTTCAAAGCGGCCTGCCTTGCCCTTGCGGACAAGCAAGCCTCATGCCTGATAGGAAGACGGGCCGCCATACCCCAGCGGACCGCTCCAGTCAAGCGCAATCGTTCGTTTCTCTAGCCGGCCGCCTGGCCAACCTGCCGGGTCGTCGCCCTGAGCACCGCCTCGATCTGCTGCGTCACCGCATCGATGTCGGCCATGCCATCGACGCCCCTGAGCTTGCCCTTGGCGTAGTAGTAGCCGATCAGCGGCGAGGTTTTCTTGTAATATTCCCTCAAGCGTTCTTCGAACACCGCTGGGCTGTCGTCCTTGCGCACCGGCAGGCCTGCGGCCTTGGCGTCCTCGGCGCGTTTGACGATTCGGCCAACCAGCGCCTTGTCGTCGACGACAAATTCGATGACCGCGTCTAGCTCCAGCCCGCGATCCGAAAGCATTTCCTCAACGGCGTCCGCTTGCACCAGGGTTCGCGGGTATCCGTCAAGGATGAAGCCGTTTGCGCAATCGGCTTGATCGATGCGCTCGGCCACGATGGCGTTGACGATAGCGTCGGACACCAGTTCACCAGCATCCATCACCGCCTTGGCTCGCCTGCCGACTTCGGTGCCGGCCTGAACAGCAGCACGCAGCATGTCCCCCGTGGAAAGCTGTGGGATGCCGTGTCTTTCTACCAGTCTCAGTGCTTGTGTCCCCTTGCCCGCCCCCGGCGGTCCAAGCAATATCAACCTCATCTGGCCTTCTTCCCCCCGCGCAGCTTCGACTTCTTGATCAGGCCCTCATACTGGTGCGCGATCAGGTGACCCTGAATCTGCGCCACCGTATCGAGCGTTACACTGACCACGATCAGGAGCGAAGTGCCACCAAGGTAGAACGGTACGCCAGTCGCTGAAATCAGGAACTCGGGCAGCAGACACACCAGCACTAGATAGATGGCGCCGACGACGGTGATGCGGGTGAGCACATAGTCGATATAGTCCGCAGTGCGCTCGCCCGGACGATAGCCCGGGATGAAGCCCGAATGCTTCTTGAGCTGGTCGGCGGTGTCCTTCGGATTGAAGACGATCGCCGTATAGAAGAAGGCGAAGAACACGATCATGGCAGCGTAGAAGGCCATATAGAGCGGCTGGCCGTGGCCGAGCGCCGCCAGGATGGTGCTCGCCCAGGCAGGCATGTTGGTCGTCTGCGAGAAGCCGGCAACCGTTGCCGGAAGCAGCAGCAGCGACGAGGCGAAGATCGGCGGAATGACGCCGGACGTGTTGAGCTTCAGCGGCAGATGCGAGGTATCGCCCTGGAACATGCGATTGCCGACCTGGCGCTTGGGATACTGGATCAGCAGGCGGCGCTGGGCGCGCTCGAAGAAGACGATCAGCGCGATGACGACGATGGCGAGCACGATGATCGCCAGGATCAGGCCGGTCGACAGTGCGCCGGTGCGGCCAAGCTCCAGCGTGCCGGAGATGGCGCGCGGCAGGCCGGCGACGATGCCGGAGAAGATGATCAGCGAAATGCCGTTGCCGATGCCGCGGGCGGTGATCTGCTCGCCAAGCCACATCAGGAACATGGTACCGCCGACCAGCGTGACGACGGTGGAGATGCGGAAGAACATGCCGGGATCGTTGACGATGCCATTGCCGCCCTCAAGCCCGACCGAAATGCCATAGGCCTGGACCAGCGCCAGAAGCACGGTGCCGTAGCGCGTGTACTGGTTGATGATCTTGCGACCCTGCTCGCCCTCCTTCTTCAGCGCTTCCAGCGAAGGAATGACCGAGGTCATCAGCTGCATGATGATGGAGGCGGAGATATAGGGCATGATGCCGAGGGCAAAGATCGCCATGCGCTGCACGGCGCCACCGGCGAACATGTTGAACATGCCGAGTACGCCCTTGCTCTGCGACGAGAAGGCCTGTGCGAAAGCGTCGGGATTGATGCCGGGCAGCGGGATATAGGTGCCAAGGCGGTAAACGAGCAGCGCGCCGATGGTGAACCAGATGCGCTTCTTCAGATCCTCGGCTTTGGCGAAGGCCGAAAAATTCAGATTCGAGGCTAGTTGTTCAGCAGCCGAAGCCATGCCTGATTCTCCGCTTGGTCACGCTCGATGCCCGCAGCTCAGGCGGCGCGTGTCACCGAAGCTCACGAGATAAGCTCCGGACTGCAAACATGCAAGCGGCCGCGTTGATGCGGCCGCCACATCTGTCGGATCAAAGCACGACCGCAGGCAAAACCGAATTCCACCTTTGCCGACCGTGCTTCAAATTGCCGTTACTCGGCGGCTGCTTTCTCAGGCAACTTCACCGAACCGCCGGCCTTTTCGATCTTCTCGACCGCGGCCTTGGAGGCTCCGGCCACGTCGAAGGCAAGCTTGGCCTTGATGTCGCCGTCCGAAAGGATGCGCACGCCGTCCTTGACGCGACGGATGACGCCGGCCGCAACCAGCGCCTCGGCTGTCACAACTGTCTTAGCGTCAAGCTTCTTGGCATCGAGCGCGGCCTGGATGCGGGCCAGCGACACAACGGTGAAGCTCTTGGCGAAGATATTGTTGAAGCCGCGCTTCGGCAGACGACGGTAGAGCGGCATCTGGCCACCCTCGAAGCCGTTGACGGCGACGCCGGAGCGCGCCTTCTGGCCCTTGACGCCGCGACCGGCGGTCTTGCCCGAACCGGAGCCGATGCCACGGCCAAGACGCTTCTTGGAATGCGTCGCGCCGTCCTTGTCACGCAGATCGTTGAGTTTCATCTGGGTTCTCCTGCGCTCTGGCTCAGCCCTCGTCCACGACGCGGACGAGATGCTGGACGGCAGCGATCATGCCGCGCACCGAGGGCGTATCCTCCAGCGTGCGCTGCTTGTGCATCTTGTTGAGGCCGAGGCCGACCAGCGTTGCGCGCTGCTCCTTCGGCCGGCGGATCGGCGAGCCGATCTGCTCGACGGTGATGGTCTTGGTTGCTTTCTTGGCCATGGTCAGATCCCTGGTCAGCTTCGACTATTCTTCAGCCGCAACGGCGGTGCCGCGGCGGGCCTGAAGGGTCGAATACTTGATGCCGCGCGCAGCAGCCACATCCTTCGGATGCATCTGGCTCTTCAACGCGTCGAATGTGGCGCGAACCATGTTGTAGGGGTTCGAAGAACCCATCGACTTGGCGACCACGTCATGCATGCCGAGCGTCTCGAAGACGGCGCGCATCGGGCCGCCGGCGATGATGCCGGTACCTTGCTTGGCAGCGCGCAGCAGAACACGTCCCGCGCCCCAGCGTCCCTCGACGTCATGGTGCAGCGTGCGGCCCGAGCGCAGCGGCACGAAGATCATGTCGCGCTTGGCCGATTCGGTCGCCTTGCGGATCGCCTCCGGCACTTCGCGCGCCTTGCCGTGGCCGAAGCCGACGCGGCCCTTCTGGTCGCCGACGACGACGAGCGCTGCAAAGCCGAAGCGCCGGCCGCCCTTGACGACCTTGGCGACCCGGTTGATGTGGACGAGCTTGTCGACCATGCCGTCGTCGCGCTCTTCGCGATCACGGCCGCGGCCGCCATCCCTACGTTCCTGTGCCATATCCTGTTCCTTGTTTTTTTCCGGAAGCACGGTTGATGATGATATCCGGCGCCTCTGTGGGTCGCCGGGGGCGAAAACTCTTTTTTCCTTCGCATGATCCTATCCGAAAAGTCTGCAACTTTTTGCTGCGCTGACCTCCGGTTCGGGATCACGCTTTAGAAGCTCAGACCACCTTCACGGGCAGCCTCGGCAAGCGCCTTGACACGGCCGTGGTAGATGTAGGCGCCGCGGTCGAAGACGACTTCCTTGACGCCGGCCTTCGAGGCACGCTCGGCGATCAGCTTGCCGATGGCAGCTGCGGCCGCGGTGTCGGCGCCGGTCTTGAGCGAACCCTTGAGCTCCTTCTCGAGCGTCGAAGCAGCGGCGATGGTGTGGCCCTTGGCGTCGTCGATGACCTGGACGTAGATGTTCTTCGACGTGCGATGGACCGACAGGCGCGGACGATCGCCAGCGACCTTCTTGATCTGGCGGCGGACGCGCTGAGCGCGGCGCTGGGTGGATTCTTTCGAGCCCATGATATCAGTTCCTTGCCTTCAAAAGACGGGGGCAACCATATGCGGTAGGACAAGCCTCCCGCGACCGCTCCCCGCGGCGTTAAAATTACTTCTTCTTGCCTTCCTTGCGGACGATCTTCTCGCCAGCATAGCGAACGCCCTTGCCCTTGTAGGGCTCGGGGCTGCGGTACTCGCGGATCTCGGCGGCAACCTGGCCGACCTGCTGCTTGTCGATTCCGGTCACGGTGATTTCCGTCGGCTTCGGCACCGAAATCGTCACGCCCTGCGGCGTCTCGTAGACAACGTCGTGGCTGAAGCCGAGCGCCAGCTGCAGGTTCTTGCCCTGCATGGCGGCACGATAGCCGACGCCTGTGATCTCGAGCTTCTTTTCGAAGCCGTCCTTGACGCCCTGCAGGATATTGACGATCTGCGTGCGCGACATGCCCCATTTGGAGCGGGCGGTCTTGGTCTGGTCGCGCGGCTGGACAGCGATCTCGCTGCCTTCCATCTTGACCAGCACTTCGTCGTTCACCACGAACTTCAGCTCGCCCTTCGGACCCTTCGCCGTCACGGTCTGGCCGTTGACGGTCGCGGTCACGCCCTGCGGCAGCGAAACGGGTTTCTTTCCAATACGAGACATTTTGTTGTCCTCGTCACTTCTCTTGTTTCAGGTCTCGGCCTTCGGGACTTGATCCCGAAAACCGGTTTCCAATTGGGGTGACATACCAGATCAGAAGATCTGGCAGAGGATTTCCCCGCCGACATTCTGTTCGCGCGCTTCGTGGTCGGCCATCACGCCCTTCGGCGTCGAAAGGATGGCGATGCCGAGGCCGTTGGCGACGTGCGGTATCGACTTGGCCGAAACGTAGACGCGGCGGCCGGGCTTCGAGACACGGGCGATTTCGCGCACCACCGGCGCACCGTCGAAATACTTCAGCTCGATCTCGATTTCGGACTTGCCGTTGTCGAAGTCGGTCTGGCTGTAGTCGCGGATATAGCCTTCGGCCTTCAGCACGTCGAGGACGCGGGTACGCAGGCGCGAGGCCGGCGTCGAAACGCTCGACTTCTTACGGCCATACGCGTTGCGGATGCGGGTCAGCATATCGCCGAGAGGATCGCTCAATGACATGTTATGTCCTCCTTACCAGCTCGACTTGACCAGGCCCGGGATCTGGCCGTTATTGCCGAGATCACGAAGCGCGATACGCGATACTTTGAGCTTGCGATAATAGGCACGCGGGCGTCCGGTGACTTCGCAGCGGTTGCGGATGCGGGTCTTGGCCGAGTTGCGTGGCAGCGCCGAAAGCTTCAGCTGAGCGCGGAAGCGCTCTTCCATCGGCTTGGACTGATCCATGATGATCGCCTTGAGCACCTTGCGCTTGGCAGCGAACTGGTCCGCAAGCTTGCGGCGCCTGTTGTTCTTCTCGACTGAGCTGGTCTTTGCCATTTCAGATTTTTCCTTTTCTCGCTGCCGTTACTGGCGGAAGGGGAAGTTGAAGGCCTTGAGCAATGCCCTGGCTTCGTCGTCCGTCTTCGCAGTCGTACAAACGATGACGTCCATGCCCCAGATCTGATCAACCTTGTCGTAGTTGATCTCCGGAAACACGATGTGTTCCTTGATGCCCATGGCATAGTTGCCGCGGCCATCGAAGCTCTTCGGGTTGAGTCCGCGGAAGTCGCGGACGCGCGGCAGCGCGATGTTCACGAGACGGTCGAGGAACTCGTACATGCGTTCCTTGCGCAGCGTGACCTTGGCGCCGATCGGCATCTTCTCGCGAACCTTGAAGCCGGCGATCGAGTTGCGGGCGCGGGTGACGACGGCCTTCTGGCCGGCGATCATCGCAAGGTCTTCCGCCGCGATCGAAGGCTTCTTCGAATCGCCGGTCGCCTCGCCGACGCCCATGTTCAGCACGATCTTGTCGATGCGCGGAACCTGCATCTCGTTGTCGTAGCCGAACTGCTCCTGCAGCGCCTTGCGGATGGTCTCGTTATAGACCTGCTTGAGGCGGGGCGTGTTCTGGGCAGTTGCCTGCTTGGTTTGAGCCTTAGCCATTGATGACTTCTCCCGAGCGCTTGGCGACGCGCACCTTCTTGCCGTCCCTCTGGAAGATGAAGCCGACGCGGGTCGGCTTGCCATCCTTGGGGTCGGCCAGCGCGATGTTCGACAGCTGGATCGGCGCTTCCTTGGTGATGATCCCGCCCTCCTGGGACTGGGACTGCTTCTGGTGACGACGGATCAGGTTGACGCCGCGCACCAGCGCGGTGTCGTCCTTCGGCTGCACCGAGAGGACTTCGCCCGAACGGCCCTTGTCCTTGCCGGCCAGCACGACGACCTTGTCGCCTTTTCTAATCTTTTGCATTGGTCCGGCTCCTTACAGCACTTCAGGCGCGAGCGAGATGATCTTCATGTGGTTCTTGGCGCGGAGTTCGCGCGGAACCGGTCCGAAGATACGCGTGCCGATCGGCTCTTTCTTGTTGTCGACGAGAACGGCTGCGTTCTTGTCGAAACGGATCACGCTGCCGTCCGGGCGGCGGATGTCCTTGGCCGTGCGAACCACGACCGCCTTCATCACATCGCCCTTCTTGACGCGGCCGCGCGGGATCGCTTCCTTGATCGACACCACGATGATGTCGCCCACGGAAGCGTATTTCCGCTTCGAGCCGCCCAGCACCTTGATGCACATGACACGACGGGCGCCGGAATTATCCGCGACGTCGAGGTTTGTTTGCATCTGAATCATGACTGGCCGCCTTCTTCTTTTCTAACGGGACGGGTTTCTCACCCCTCCCCGGTCTGTCCAAAATTCGTTTCGTTAGCCCTGATCAGGCCTGGTCCGAAGACACCACGACCCAGCGCTTGTCCTTGGAAATCGGCTTCGATTCCTGGATGAACACCTGATCGCCGACCTTGTGGGCGTTGTTCTCGTCGTGCGCCTTGTACTTCTTGGTCATGCGCACGGTCTTCTTCATCACGGGATGCGTGAAGCGCCGTTCGACCTTGACGACAACCGTCTTCTCGTTCTTGTCGCTGACGACGGTGCCCTGCAGAATGCGCTTTGGCATGGTTTTCGTCCTTAAGCCTTCTTGGCCGCGGACTTTTCCGCAGCGATGGTCTTGATACGCGCAATGTCCTTGCGGACCTGCCTCACGCGCGCGGTCTTCTCAAGCTGGCCGGTGGCCTTCTGGAAGCGCAGGTTGAACTGCTCCTTCTTCAGGCTGGCCAGGTCGTCGGTCAGCTGGTCCTGGGTCTTGGTCCGGATGTCTTCGGCTTTCATGATCAGCCCGTCCTTATTCTGCGATGCGCTGTACGAAGCGCGTCCTGACCGAGAGCTTGGCCGCGCCGAGACGCAGCGCCTCACGGGCGGTTTCCTCGTTGACGCCGTCGATCTCGAACATGATGCGGCCTGGCTTGACGCGTGCCGCCCAGTAGTCGACCGCGCCCTTGCCCTTGCCCATGCGGACTTCGGTCGGCTTCGACGTCACCGGCACGTCCGGGAAGATACGGATCCACACGCGGCCGGCACGCTTCATCTCGCGGGTGATCGCGCGGCGGGCCGCCTCGATCTCACGCGCGGTGACGCGGTTCGGCTCAAGCGCCTTCAGCCCGAAACCACCGAAATCCAGGTTGGTGCCGCCCTTGGCGGTACCGTGGATGCGGCCTTTGAACTGCTTACGGAACTTTGTGCGCTTTGGCTGCAGCATCGTTCTAACTCCAAATTCCTAACTGTCTTACGCGTTTTCGCGACGGCGACCGCGTTCGCGCTCACCACCACCGCCATGCGCATGATCGCCCTCGGTGGCGCGGCGCTCCGAAGCCATCGGGTCGTGCTCGAGGATCTCGCCCTTGAACACCCAGACCTTGACGCCGCAAATGCCGTAGGCCGTATTCGCTTCGGCCGTGCCGTAGTCGACGTCGGCACGCAGCGTATGCAGCGGCACGCGGCCCTCGCGGTACCATTCCATGCGCGCGATCTCGGCGCCGCCGAGACGGCCGGCGCAGTTGATGCGGATGCCTTCGGCACCGAGGCGCATCGCCGACTGCACGGCGCGCTTCATGGCGCGGCGGAACGCGATGCGGCGCTCGAGCTGCTGGGCGATCGACTGGGCGACCAGGGTCGCGTCGATCTCCGGCTTGCGCACTTCGACGATGTTCAGATGCGTCTCGGACTTGGTCATCTCCATCAGCTTCTTGCGAAGCTTCTCGATGTCGGCGCCCTTCTTGCCGATGATCAGGCCCGGACGCGCCGCATGGATGGTGACGCGGCACTTCTTGTGCGGACGCTCGATCACGACCTTCGAGATCGCAGCCTGCTTGAGTTCCTTCTCAAGATATTTGCGGATCTTGATGTCCTCGTGCAGCAGCTTACCGTACTCGCCTGTATTCGCGAACCAGCGCGAATCCCAGGTGCGGTTGATGCCGAGACGCAGACCGATCGGATTGACTTTCTGGCCCATTATGCGGCCTCCCCTTTTTCTTCGACTTCACGAACGACGATCGTGAGGTGCGAGAACGGCTTCTCGATACGGCTGGCGCGACCACGGCCACGGGCATGGAACCGCTTCATGACGATCGACTTGCCGACATAGGCTTCCGCCACGATCAGCGCATCGACGTCGAGGTCGTGGTTGTTTTCCGCGTTGGCGATCGCCGATTCCAGCGTCTTCTTGACCGTGCCGGAAATCCGCTTGGCCGAGAATTCGAGGTCGGAAAGCGCTGTCGCGACCTTCTTGCCGCGGATCAGCGCGGCAACCAGGTTCAGCTTCTGCGGGCTGATACGGATCGTGCGCAACACGGCGCGCGCTTCGTTGTCAGCAAGCCTGCGCGGAGCTTTGGCCTTGCCCATGATTATTTCCTCTTCGCCTTCTTATCCGCGCCGTGACCGTAATAGGTCCGGGTCGGAGCGAATTCACCGAACTTGTGGCCGACCATGTCCTCGCTCACCGAGACGGGAACGTGCTTCTGGCCGTTGTAGACACCGAAGGTGAAGCCGACGAACTGCGGCAGGATGGTGGAGCGGCGGCTCCACATCTTGATCACCTCATTGCGACCACCTTCACGAACCTTGTCCACCTTCTTCAGAAGGTAGCCGTCGATGAAGGGGCCTTTCCAAATCGAACGAGTCACTTGGCGTTACCTCTTCTTAGCTCTTGCGCTGATGGCGCGAGCGCAGGATGAACTTGTCGGTCGCCTTGTTGGACCGCGTCTTCTTGCCCTTGGTCGGCTTGCCCCAGGGCGAAACCGGATGGCGGCCACCCGAGGTGCGGCCTTCGCCGCCGCCATGTGGATGGTCGACCGGGTTCATGGTCACGCCGCGATTGTGCGGACGCTTGCCGCGCCACACGGTGCGGCCTGCCTTGCCGTCATTGATGTTGCCGTGGTCCGGGTTGGACACGGCACCGACAGTGGCCATGCAGGAGCCGTGGACGACACGCTGCTCGCCCGAGTTGAGGCGCAGGATCGCCATGCCCTGGTCGCGGCCGACAAGCTGGCCATAACCGCCCGCCGAGCGGGCGACCTGAGCGCCCTTGCCAGGCTTCAGCTCGATATTGTGGACGATCGTGCCGACCGGCATCGAGGCCAGCGGCATCGCGTTGCCCGGCTTCACGTCGACCGATTCACCGGCCACGATCTTGTCGCCGGGAGCCAGACGCTGCGGGGCGATGATGTAGGACAGCTCACCATCGTCATACTTGATCAGCGCGATGAAGGCGGTGCGGTTCGGATCGTATTCGATACGCTCGACCGTGCCGACGACGTCGAACTTGCGGCGCTTGAAGTCGATGATGCGGTAAGTGCGCTTGTGACCGCCGCCGATGAAGCGGGCCGTGATGCGGCCGTAATTGTTGCGGCCGCCCGACTTGGTCAGGCCTTCGGTCAGGCCCTTGACGGGCTTGCCCTTGTAGAGGCCCGAGCGGTCGACGATGACCAGCTGACGGGTGCTCGGCGTTACCGGGTTGAATTTTTTCAGTGCCATTGTTCTGTCCTCGCGACCTTGCTCAGAGACCCGTCGCGACGTCGATCGACTGGCCGTCGGCCAGCGTCACAACCGCCTTCTTGACGTCGCTCTGGCGGCCGATCGTGCCGCGGAAGCGCTTGATCTTGCCCTTGCGGACAAGCGTGTTCACGGCCATCACCTTGACGCCGAACAGCGCTTCGACGGCGGCCTTGATTTCCGGCTTCGACGCCTTCTTGGCGACGTTGAAGACGACCTGGTTCTGCTCGGAAGCCATGGTCGACTTTTCGGTGATCGCCGGCGAGACGATCACATCGTAATGACGAAGGTCGGTCATTTGAAGCGCTCCTCGAGAGCCTCGACGGCGGCCTTGGAAAGGACCAGCGTGCCGCGGCGCAGAATGTCGTAGACGTTGATGCCCTGGATGGGCAGCACGTCGATGTTCGGGATGTTGGTCGCCGCCAGCTTGAAGTTCTTGTCAAGCTCGGCGCCGCCGATCACCAGGGCGTTGCTCAGGCCCAGCGTCGCGAAATTCGCGATCAGCGCCTTGGTCTTGGCCTCGGTCAGCTTTAGCTCGTCGATGATGATGATCGACGCGCTCTTGGCCTTGGCCGAGAGGGCATGCTTGAGGCCGAGCGCGCGCACCTTCTTCGGCAGATCGTGCTCGTGGCTGCGCACGACCGGGCCGTGGGCCTTGCCGCCGCCGCGGAACTGCGGAGCGCGAGCCGAATGGTGACGGGCGCGGCCGGTACCCTTCTGCTTGTACATCTTGGCGCCGGTGCGGGCGATTTCAGCGCGGCCCTTGGCCTTGTGCGTGCCCTGCTGCTTCTTGGCAAGCTGCCAGCGCACGACGCGCTGCAGGATGTCCTCGCGCGGGTCAAGGCCGAAAATCTCTTCGGAGAGCTTCAGCTTGCCGGCGTCCTTGCCGCCAAGCGTTGTAATCTTGAGGTCCATTATTCCGCTCCCTCTGTGGCCTGGGCCTCGTTCTTGGCGGCACCATCGGTTGCAACGGCGCGGATCGCGGCGGGCTTCGGCGCATTGGCCGGAAGCGCTACCTTGGCCGCGTCGCGGACCAGGATCCATGCACCCTTCGAACCCGGGACCGCACCGCGGATCAGGATCAGGCCGCGATCGGCGTCGGTCGAGACGACCTCGACATTCTGCGTGGTGACGCGGGTGTCGCCCATGTGGCCGGCCATATGCTTGCCCTTGAACACCTTGCCCGGATCCTGGCGCTGGCCGGTCGAGCCGTGTGTACGGTGCGACACCGAGTTGCCGTGCGTCGCGCGGCCGCCACCCATGTGGTGCCGCTTGATGACGCCCTGGAAACCCTTGCCGATCGTGGTTCCCGTCACATCGACCTTCTGGCCGACGACGAAATGCTCGACGGTGATCTCGGCGCCGACGTCGATCATGTTGTCGGCGGAGACGCGGAACTCGGCAACCTTGGCCTTGGGCTCGACGGAAGCGGTCGCGAAATGGCCGCGCATCGCCTTCGACGTGTTCTTCACCTTGGCAAGGCCAACGCCGAGCTGGACGGCGGTATAGCCGTTCTTCTCCTGCGTGCGCTGCGCCACGACCTGGCAGTTCTCCATCTGGAGAACAGTGACGGGAACATGTTCCCCGGCATCGTTGTAGATGCGGGTCATTCCCACCTTCTTTGCAATCACACCTGAACGCATCGGTTCAATTCCTTTAGAGTTCCCTGTCGGGGCTGTCGCCCCTCCACGCCTCTTGTTCCTTCAGAGTTCCGGGTCGCCCCGCTGACCTCTGGTTCCTTAGAGCTTGATCTCGACGTCGACACCGGCGGCCAGGTCGAGCTTCATCAAAGCATCGACCGTCTGGGGGGTCGGGTCGACGATGTCGAGCAGACGCTTGTGCGTGCGCATCTCGAACTGCTCGCGGCTCTTCTTGTCGACGTGAGGCGACCGGTTGACCGTGAACTTTTCGATCCGCGTCGGCAGCGGAATGGGGCCGCGGACGTTGGCGCCGGTGCGCTTGGCGGTCGACACGATTTCCCGTGTCGAGGCGTCGAGCACCCGGTGATCAAACGCCTTCAGGCGGATGCGGATATTCTGTCCGTTCATGCGTCACTTCCTTGTTCTGGCGCGGCGCGGGCAGCGCCCGCGACAGATCGGTTAAGTCCAAATTACTCTTTGATGGTGACGACGATGCCGGCACCGACGGTGCGGCCGCCTTCACGGATGGCGAAGCGCAGCTTCTCTTCCATGGC
>NZ_JAMYLU010000035.1:0-42496 GCF_040318135.1 Mesorhizobium sp. M1295 | reverse complement strand
GTTCCCATCAGCCATCGCATCAAGAAATGCGCCTGGAACGACGACTATCTCATCAATGCCATCACTCATATGCGATAGCCCTGCCCTTGAGGGGGAGATGCCAAGTTTTTGCAAAGCCGGCAGGCCAGAGGGGGTCGCCACGCGTGGAGCGCCAGCCTCCATCTGCCGCAGCAGGCCGAGCCCCGTCGGACCAACCCCCTCTGCCCTGCCGGGCATCTCCCCCTCAAGGGGAGAGATTGGCACATCAGCGTCCCGCGCTTACCGTCAATTCGGGCTTCTGGCTGATGGTCTGGAGCACCACGCAGTAGCGCTCGGTCAACTTGATCAGCGCATCGATGCGCTCCTGCGGCTCGTCGGTGTCGAGGCCGAATGTCAGCCGGATGGCGCGGAAGCCAACCGGCGCATCCCTCGCCACGCCAAGCGTGCCGCGAAAGTCGAGATCGCCTTCGGCTTCCACCGTGGCGGCCCCAAGCTTGAATTCCAGCGCCGTGGCCACCGCCTTCAGCGTGACGCCGGCGCAAGCCACCAGCGCCTCCAGCAGCATGTCGCCGGAGCAGAGTTCGAGCCCGGTGCCGCCGGTCGCCGGATGCAGCCCGGCAATGGCGATCGCCCTGCCTGTCTCGACCTTGCAGGCGATCGATTGGTCGTCGATCGAGCCTTTGGCGCGGAGAGTAATCAGCGCGCGCGAGGCGTCGTCGCGATAGGCCTCCTTCAGCGGCGCCTGTATGGCCTTCAATGCGATCGCGTCCATTTCATTTCCCTCCCATAGTTGCCTGGCTTCGCTGCCTAACGGCGGTGTCGCCTGCCCCAAACGCAAGTCCCCGCTGGCGTAGCGCTTGGCAGGGTTTCGCCCCGTATAGCCTGACGATACGGGGAGCATCCAACGCCTTCACACCCTCTCTCGCAACACATTCGTAGGGCCGCCGGACATATGGCCGATATCGCCATCCTGGAAACCCGCGAAAGGGCTTCGCCGGCAGCCTGTTCACCTGGGCTGCCGGTCTGCTGTTTCGATGCACGACGCCTCGATCAAGCTGACACTATGGTGTCAGGACGGGGCAGCGTAGGCTGGTGAAATGACGGAATCGCTGGACATGTCAGGCACAGTGGAAAGCGCCCGCGAACGTACCCTTGGCATCATCCTGGTCTCGGCGTCGGCGGCCGTCTTCGGCCTCACCGGCGTGCTGACCAAATCGATCCATTCCGACCCGCTGACCATTACCTGCTGGCGCGGCTTCGTCGGCTCGATCCTGATCAGCCTCTATGTGCTATGGCGCCGCCAGCGCTCCGGCGGTCGCGACAGCCTGCGGCTCGGCTGGCGCGGCTGGCTGCTGGCGATCGAGGGCGCGCTCGCCAGCATCGCCTTCATCTCGGCGTTCAAGTTCACCTTTGTCGCCAATGTCGCCATCATCTACGCCACCGCCCCTTTCGTCACCGCGCTGCTGGCCCTCCTGTTGGTCCGCGAACCGTTCCGGCTGCAGACGCTTGCTGCCGCTGCCGTGTCACTATGCGGGGTGGCGATCATGGTCTGGTCGGGCTTCGGCACCGGCCATCTGTTCGGGGACGGGCTGGCGCTGCTGATGACGATCGGCAGCGCCCTCTACATGATCATGGTGCGCACCTTCCGCGATACGCCGGTGGTGTGGGCGGGTGCGGTGTCGGCATTCCTTTTGTTCGTGCTCGGCTGGTTCGTCACCGATCCGCTGGCCGTCTCGGCCAGGGACGCATTGCTTCTAGCCACCTTCGGCTCCTCGTTCGCGCTTGCCTCGATCCTGTGGACGGAGGGCGCCCGGCTCATTCCGGCGGCCGAGTCCGGACTGCTGGGTTCGGCCGAAGTGCCATTCGCGATCCTGTTCGCCTTCCTGTTCCTGGCGGAAATCCCGCCGGCAGCCAGCATGGTCGGCGGCGCAATCGTGCTTTGCGCCGTGTTCGCTCACGCCGGCCGTGACTGGCTGATGGCCAGGCAGCGCGCAGCGGATGCATGACCAAAATCCTCGCCACGCCCGAGGGCGAGTTGGAGGTCCGATCACGCGAAATCCGTGCCTGAAAATAAATTTGAAAAGTCATGGAACCATCATCGGGCTCAGGCATTATGGCTGCGACGGGCCACCCCCAAGTCCCCCCAAACCCCTCGGCCCGTCCTACTCAGAAGCCGACCGCAAGGTCGGCTTTTTCTTTGCTGACTCAACTGGCCAAGCCCAGGTTGCCGCTGAACAACGCGGCCAGATCCTGCGCCGGCCGGTCGGCATCCTCACGCAAGCGGATGGCGAATTCGGCGACCGGCACCGGCGGCAGATCAAGATCGCGCGGCGCCTCGACGATGCCGGAATGAGCGAAGCGCGCCGTCCTCAACGTCAAAGCGATGCCAGCGTGTACCGCCGTACGCAGGCCGGCAAGGCTGGCACTGCCGGCAGCAATGCGATAGCGGCGGCCGGCCGCATCCAGTGCACTGGTCGCTGCATCGCGAAACCCGCAATGGGGATCGAGCAGCGCCAAGGGCAATTCCTCTTGGCGGGTGGCCAAGCCGTTTTGTGAGCAAAGCCAGATCATTGGCTCTTTGAGCACGCCGACTTCGTCCCGCGTCGGCGCCTGTCGCATGGCAATGGCCAGATCAAGGGTGCCGGCTTGCAAAGCCTGCGCCAGTTCGGCGGAGCGGCCGACGCGCAATTCGATCCTGACGCGCGGATGGCTGACAGCGAAGGCCCTGAGAAGCTGCGGCAAGCCGCTGTCGGCGAAATCCTGCGTCGTGCCGATGGCGACGCGCCCATCGGCATGCGCCCCTTTGAGGGCCAGCCACGCCTCGCGGTGCGCAGCAAGAATGCGCCGCGCGTGGCCGACCAGATCCTCGCCCGCCGGCGTCAGGCCACGCCCTCGCCCCTGCGGCACCAGCAGCGGTTCGCCGACTACATCCTCCAGCCGCTGCATCTGCGCGGTCACCGCCGACGGCGAGCGGCCGACGATCGACGCAGCCTGCGCCAGCGAGCCGCTATCGACGAAAGCGAGGAAAGTTTTGAGGAGGTCGGGATCGAGCGCCTGCATAGTTCGACAATATCAAAGTATTTATCAAAAACAATTCGATTTTTCTGACGCAAGGACGATGGCATGATTTTCTCGACGGCGAAGAGACGCCGCTTGAAACCGAGGAGAAGAAACATGCCGATCATCAACGTCAGCGTTACCGGCAAGCCCGATGCCGCTTTGTCCGCCGCTATTGCCAAGGAGGTGACCGAACTGACGGCCACGCATCTGCGCAAGGACGCGACGATCACAGCTGTCGCGATTTCCTATCTCGACCCCGAGCACTGGTTCGCCGGCGGCAAGTCGCTGGCCCAGCACGGCGCCAACACGGCTTGGCTCGACATCAAGGTCGTCGACGGCACCAACACCAAGCTCGAACTGGAGGCCTATCTCCAGGCAATTTTTGCCGCATTCGGCCGGCTGCTAGGCAAGATCCATGAGGAAAGCTATGCCCTCGTGCACGAAGTGCCAGCGGCCGCGTATGGCTTTGGCGGCAAGACGCAGGAATTCCGCTTCATAAGCGGGAGGATGAAGGCGGCGTAGCTGCGATTTGTGGAGAAGGCAGCCGAGCCCACTGATAGCAGGAGAGACGGAAAAATGAAGCCGCATTGACGTTGATCCAACTTCGGCTAGGTTCTCACCCGAAGCGGCCACTGAAGAGCCGCGACGTGAGATTGTTGGGAGATGCGGCGATGATCCTGACACTGGCGCTGCTTGCGGGTCTTGTCACGGCCTGGCTGCTGATCGGCGTGGTGGAGAAGTTCCGCCTCGGCCTGCGCTTGAGCCAGGCGCTGCTCTACGTGCCGTTCAAGCTCGCCTACCGCATCAACGACGAGCGCATCAAGATTGCCCGCAAGTCGGCGGCCCCGATCATCTACGTCGTCTGGCATCAGTCGCGCCTCGAGCCGGCGCTGATGCTGTCGCTGCTGCCGGAGGACACGCTGCACATCCTCGACCCGGCTTCGGCCAGATCGCCTTGGCTGGAACCATGGCGCGAGCTTGGCCGCACCATCGCCTTCAACGCCGAGCATGTCTTCGTCAGCCGCAGACTGGTGCGGGTGCTGAAGGGCAAGGGCCGGCTCGCCGTTTACCTGCCGAATGCGGTCGAGCCCGACGTCAAGTCGTTTCGGTTGTTCCGCGCCATCACCCGTATCGCCATGCAGGCCGACGCTCGCATCGTGCCGATCTTCGTTGCCGGCGCGCGCAGCCTGCCGGCGTCGCTGACGCCGGCAGACAAGGCGCCGCGCCACTGGTTCCCGCAGCTGTCGATCAGCGCGCTGCAGCCGATGACCATCGCCGAGCTGGTGGCGCGGAACCCCAATCAGGCCTCCAATACCAATGCGCTGTTCGATCGCTTCGCCGAGGCCAGGCTTTTTGGCAGTGATCTCGACCGAGGGCTGTTCCTTGCCATGCGTGACGCCGCCGACCGTGTCGGCGCTTCGCACCCAATTATCGAAGACATCATCGGCGGTGCGCTGAGCTACCGGAAAATGTTTATCGGTGCCAGGGTTTTGGGCCGCCGCTTCGAGGCAATGACAGCGCCGAGCGAAGCGGTTGGGCTGCTCCTGCCCAACGCCAATGGCCTCGTGCTGGCGTTCGTCGGTGTTTTGTCGGCTGGGCGAGTGGCAGCAATGATCAACTATACCGCCGGCCCAGCGAGCGTCACCGCCGCCATCCGCACGGCGGTGATCCGCACCGTGGTCTCCTCACGCGCCTTTGTCGAAAAGGCCAACCTCGCCGACATAGTCGAGGCGGTGGAAAAGGGCGGAGCGAAACTGCTGTGGCTGGAGGATGTTCGCGCAAGCGTGACCGTGCTGGACAAGCTCGCTGCCGCCTTGCTGTGGCGATGGCCGTTGCAGCGCCAGGATGCAGCCAAGCCGGCGGTGATCCTGTTCACCTCCGGCTCGGAAGGCACACCCAAGGCAGTTGTGCTGTCGCACCGGAACCTTCTTGCCAATGCCATGCAGGCCGAAGCCCGCATCACCATCTCGCCGGTCGACATCCTGCTCAACGTGCTGCCGGTGTTCCACTCGTTCGGCCTGACCGGTGGCACCATCTTGCCGCTGGTCACCGGCGTAAAACTGTTCCTCTACCCCTCACCGCTCCACTACAAGCTTATTCCGGAGGTGGCGCGCAAGGTCCGGCCAACGGTGATGTTCGGCACCGACACGTTCCTCGCCAACTATGCCCGCACCGCCAAGGACGGCGATTTTTCCAGCCTGCGCTTTGTCGTCGCCGGTGCCGAGGCGGTGAAGCCGGAGACGCGCCGGGTTTATCGCGAACGCTTCCAGGCCGAGATCATCGAAGGTTTTGGCTTGACCGAGGCCGCACCGGTGGTTGCCGTCAACACCGCCATCCACGGTCGCGACGGCACGGTCGGGCGGCTGCTGCCGGCCATGCGCATGAAACTCGAACCGGTCGAAGGCATTAGCGACGCCGGCCGGCTGTGGCTCGACGGGCCGAACCTGATGATGGGCTACATGACCGCCGATCGGCCGGGCGAGCTACAGCCGCTCGAAGGCTGGCACGACACCGGCGATATCGTCTCGGTCGATCGCGAGGGCTTCATCACCATTCGCGGCCGCGCCAAGCGCTTCGCCAAGATCGCCGGCGAGATGGTATCGCTTGGTGCGGTCGAGATGCTGGTGCAGTCGCTGTGGCCGGAAGAGCATCACGCCGTGGTGGCGGTGCCGGACAGACGGCGCGGCGAGCGCCTCGTCCTGGTCACCACCGCCGACAGTGCCAATCCCGACGAATTGCGCGAATTCGGCAAGAAGGCCGGGGCGGCCGAACTGATGGTACCGAACGACATCGTCAAGGTCGAGGAAATCCCGGTGCTGGGCTCGGGCAAGACCGACTATGTCTCGACAAGAAAGCTGGCGCTCGAGAGGCTGGGACTGAGCGCTGCCGCCTGAGGTTTTCCAGACCTTTCCAAAACTCTAGAGGACCACTACCGATAACAGCAGAATGACGCCGACGGCCATCATCAGCAGGCCCGGCCAATTCTGTGACAAGCCGAGAAAACGGAGCCCGCGCCGCCGCGGCTCCAGAGTCGGACCTGGTGTTGCGAGATTGGGCCTCGGGCTATCCGGCGCGGTGGAGACAGCGGCCGGCTCACTGAGCCGCCCGCGCATGATGGCTGCAACCGCCATATATACGAGGCCGGCGACAGTCAGTAATGCGCCAATGAGGATGACAGCCATTTCTCGTATTCCGATGATTCTGGGCCCGATGCGGCAGCTTGCGCGACGTTGACGATCACGAGCAGTCGCTCAAACGGACCTACCGACACAAACGGTCAGGCGCCCAGCAAGTTCCGAAAACGTGGTTTTGAAGGGCGTTCCACAGCGCCGCGTGCGAAATTGGCACCAAATCTGTCAGCCGATGTCCGAGGACGGTACCTTCTCGCCTTCGCGCTTGGCGCGTCTGGAATAGGCGCGCACGCTGAATGGCAAAAACAGCAAATAGCCGGCAACCGAAGCCGTCAGCGTATACCAGGGATAGGTCATCAAAAGCAGGACGTAGAGGACGACTGCGAGGATGATCGGCAGCACTCTGTCGCCCGGTATCCTGACGCTCTTGCCGGAATAGACGGGCAGTCGGCTGACCAGCAGGAACGCCACCAATATTGTAAAGCCGGTGGCAATGAAGGCCGCCAGGCGGCTGGGTTCAAGGCCAAGCCTGAGGAAGAACAGATAGAGCGGCAGCATCACCAGCACCGCACCCGCCGGCGCCGGCACGCCAACGAAATATTCGGTTTGCCACTGCGGACGGTCGAGCTCTTCGTCGAGCACGTTGAAGCGGGCAAGCCTCATCCCACAGGCGATGGTAAACAGCAGCGCCGCGATCCAACCCGGCGAACCTGCCCTGTCGAGCAGAAAGGCATAAAGCACTAGCGCCGGTGCCACGCCGAAATTGACGATATCGGCCAGCGAATCCATCTGGGCGCCGAATTTGGAGGTCGCCTTCAGCATTCGCGCCAGGCGGCCGTCGATACCATCGAGGAAGGCGGCGAGCAGTACCATCACCACCGCCGGCTCGAAGCGGCCTTCGAAGCCGAAGCGGATGCCGGACAGGCCGGCGCAGATGGCAAGCACGGTGACCAGATTGGGCAGCACCATGCGCATCGGGATTTCACGGATGCGCGGGCCGCCGCCGCCATGCGCCTCGAATTTCTTGAACGGCGGGGCCACCGGTCAGGAGATCCGCACGAGCGGCGTTGCGGCAACGCCGCCGAATTCCGCCAGCACCGTCTCACCGCCTACCGCCGTCTGGCCGACGGCAACGCGCGGCGTCGCCGTCGAGGGCAGGAATACGTCCACGCGCGAGCCAAAGCGGATCAGCCCGAAGCGCTCGCCGGTGCCGATGGCGCCGCCGGTCTCGGCCCAGCAGACGATCCGCCGCGCCACCAGGCCGGCGATCTGCACCGCAGCCACCGTGCCGTTGGGGCTCTCTATGACCAGCCCGTTGCGTTCGTTCTCGGTGCTTGCCTTGTCGAGTTCGGCGTTGAGGAATTTTCCTGGCCGATGCTCGATCCTGGAAATGCGGCCACGCACCGGGGCGCGGTTCACGTGGCAGGAAAAGACATTCATGAATACCGAGATGCGGGTCATTTCGCCGCCGCCGAGGCCAAGCTCGCGCGGCGGCACGGCCGGGCCGACGGCCGAGACGATGCCGTCCGCCGGGCTGACAACCAGCCGGTCGTCGATCGGCGTGACACGCTCGGGATCGCGGAAGAAATAAGCGCACCACGCGGTCAGAATGAGACCGATCCAGAACAGGGTCGAGGAGAAATAGCCAAGAAAAAGCGTCGCCGCGCCGAACGCAGCGATAAAGGGATAACCCTCGCGATGGATCGGAACGAACGCATTTTTGATCGTGTCAACGAGGCTCATGGGATGAGGGCAACCTTGGTTCCAAGTCCGGCCTCAATAGCGGAAACACCCCTTCGCCGCAACGCGACAATCAGGCGGTCGGGTGTTGGCGGTCGTGCCGCCTCAGGGGCGTCCTTGGCAGCATCCGGACTGCCGAAGTGGTCAACCGGAAATATGTTGATTGCGATTGTCGGCACGAAGCCCCCACGCCCGTCCTTGGCAAGACAGCGCCTCTCATCGGCCTTTCGGCCGTGACGATTTGCGCAAACCCGGAGGTTCTCGGCCCATGCAGAAATCAGCAGCCAGGCAAGCGCAAGTGGTGATGAACGGTCTGGCCTTTGGCGAGTCGCCTCGCTGGCACGATGGCCGGCTGTGGTTCTGCAACTGGGGCACAGGCCAGATCATCGCCATTGACGCCCTAGGCAACAGCGAGATCGCGCTCATCGTGCCGGCCACCCTGCCCTACTCCATCGACTGGCTGCCGGACGGGCGGCTGCTTGTCGTGTCCGGCCGCGAAGGGCTGATCCTCAGGCAGGAGGCTGACGGGACATTGGTCACCCATGCCGTCTGAGACATCTGTCGAAGTGTCCATGGAACGAGATCGTCGTCGACGGGCGCGGCAACATCTACGTCAATGGTGGTGGGCCGGCTCCGGCTTCCGGCCAGCATTTCGGCCCCGGCACCATCGTGCTGGTTACACCGGACGGCTCGGCTCGGCAGGTGGCTGAGAATCTCGCCTTCGCCAATGGCATGGCAGTGACGCCCGACAACAAGACGCTTGTCGTTGCCGAATCCCACGCCAACCGGCTGACCGCCTTCGACATCGCTGCCGATGGCCACCTTTCCAATCGGAGAGTCTGGGCCAATCTTGGCAACGGTTTTCCCGACGGCATCTGCCTCGATGCCGAAGGTGCCGCCTGGTACACCGACGTTCCGAACAGGCATTGCGTGCGGGTGCGCGAGGGCGGCACAATGCTCGAAAGCGTCGACGTCGATCGCGGCTGTTTTGCCTGCATGCTCGGCGGCAGCGAGGGAAAAACGCTGTTCATCGTGGCCGCCGAATGGCGCGGCTTCGAACATATGATCAGCGATGCCCGTACCGGCCAGGTGCTCAGCATCGAGGCTACCGCGCCGGGAGCAGGCTGGCCATAGAGAGCTTACACCGCGGGAATCCGCTGGTAATTAGCGATATCGGCCCTGACGCCAAGTCGCGCAATGGTCTCCTGAGGATTGAAGCCGATGCGCTCATGCGCGGCCTTGATGATCGGCACGACCTTATCGACAGCGGCCTGCCCTTCCCATTCGACAATGGTCACGAGGTTGAACTCCCCCGGCCCCGAGAATTGCTCGAGCAGGAAATCCTGGACGAACCCTTGCTGCTGGCGCAGCAATTCATGCGTCATCCGGACCTTGGCAAGAATCTCCTCGCGAGCGTTGGCCGGAACGACAAACTTGTCCACCCGGAATACGCTGCCGCCACTAACTGCCTGATTTATCCCATTCATATCGATTGTCTCCGTTTTTGAACGACGCATCTTGCTGCGATCCAAAACGGCCTACGATCTCAACTTAAGTTGAGGTCAAGCACGAATTTCAGCTCACCTCCGAGGTGCGGCGGCGGACGACGACGCCGAACTCGTCGCTTTCGCGGGCAATGCGCAGCCGCTCCTCGGCCTCGCTTGCCTCGCGCTGCCGGTCCCACATCGATGCATAAAGGCCGCGCTTGGCCATCAAGGCGGCATGGGTGCCGCGCTCGGCGATCTGGCCGTCCTGCAGGACGATGATCTCGTCGGCCGAAATCACTGTAGACAGTCGATGGGCGATGACGAGGGTGGTGCGGCCCTGGCTGACCAGGTCCAGTGCCGCCTGGATCTCCTGCTCGGTGTGGCTGTCCAGCGCCGAGGTCGCCTCGTCGAGCATCAGGATCGGCGGTGCCTTCAAGATGGTGCGGGCAATCGCCACCCGCTGCTTCTCGCCGCCGGACAGTTTCAGCCCGCGCTCGCCCACCATTGAGCGATAGCCGTCGGGCAGCCGCTCGATGAACGGTCCGATCTGGGCCAGTTCTGCCGCCTTGCGCACATCCTCCTCGCTGGCGCCGATGCGGCCGTAGCGGATGTTGTAGGCGATGGTGTCGTTAAACAGCACCGTGTCCTGCGGCACCATGCCGATGGCGGCGCGCAAGCTCTCCTGCTTGACGTCGCGAATGTCCTGGCCGTCGATCAGAATCTTGCCGCGCTGAATGTCGTAGAAACGAAACAAAAGCCGCGAAATGGTCGACTTTCCGGCTCCGGAGGGGCCGACGATGGCCACCGTCTTGCCGGCCGGCACCTCGAAGCTGATGCCCTTCAGGATCTTGCGGTTGGGGTCGTAGGAAAAATGCACGTCACGGAACTCGACCTTGCCGGCATCGACGACCAGTGGCTTGGCGCCCGCCCGATCGACGATCTCGCGCTTGACGTCGAGCAGATCGAACATGTTTTCGATGTCGGTCAGGCCCTGGCGAATTTCGCGGTAGATCATGCCGATGAAATTCAGCGGCACCGAAAGCTGCATGAGCATGGCGTTGACGAAGACGAAATCGCCGACGCTCTGCGTGCCTGCCTTCACCTCGAGCGCCGACAGCACCATGACGACGGTCATGCCGATGCCGAAGATCACGCCTTGGCCGAAGTTCAGCCAGCCAAGCGAGGTCCAGGTCCTGGTCGCCGCCACCTCATAGCGCGCCGTGGAACGGTCGAAGCGCTCGGCCTCCATGGCTTCGTTGTTGAAATATTTGACTGTTTCGTAGTTAAGCAGCGAATCGATCGCCTTCGTGCTGGCTTCATTATCGCTGTCGTTCATCTCTCGGCGGATCGAAATACGCCAATCGCTCGCCCTGACGGTGAACCAGACATAGAGCCAGACCGTGACCGCGATCACCAGCACGTAAAGCCAGCCATAGGTGACGGCGAAGATGCCGGCGGTGAGCGCGAATTCGACAATCGTCGGCGCCGTCGCCAGCATGGTGAAGCGGACGATCGTCTCGATGCCCTTGGTGCCGCGCTCGATGACACGCGACAGGCCGCCGGTGCGCCGTTCGAGGTGGAAGCGCAGTGACAATTCATGCATGTGTACGAAGGTGCGGAAGGCGAGCCGGCGCACGGCATGCTGGCCGACCCGTGCAAACAGGGCGTCGCGCAACTGGTTGAAGCCGAGCTGCACCAGCCGCACGGCATTGTAGGCGACGACCAGCATGACCGGCGCCAGCAGGAAGGCCGGCAGCGGCGGCGGAGATTTGGCGTCGCCGGCCAGTGCGTCGGTCGCCCATTTGAAGAAATAGGGTCCGGCCACCAGGGTCAGCTTGGCGGCAACCAGCAGCACGGTTGCCCACACCACCCGCGCCCTCAGGTCGGCGCGGTCGGCCGGCCACATATAGGGCCAGAGATTGCGCAACGTTCTGAAGGTCGAGCCGGAATCGGCGGAAACGGTTTTCTCGGCCATTCTTGTTTACCTTTTTATATCTTAGCGGCCGGAGCAGCAGGAATCGACCAGCGCGGCCAGCGACGCGGAAACATCGGCGAGCGCAGCACGGTCGAGCTCATAGCGCGAGCGCTGGCGGTCAGGCTCGAAGCGGATAAGCCCGGCTTCGACCAGAATCTTCAAATGCTGGGAAACGGTGGACTGCGCCAGGTCGAGATGCTCGACGACCTCGCGACAGCAGCAGGAACGGCTTGCGGAAAGGTGTTTGAGAATTTCGATCCGCGCCGGATGCGAAAGGGCCGCGAGCCGGACAGCGACGGAGCGGCTATCCGGCGTACAGTTGGCCGGCGTGCAGTTGGCCGGCGCGTGTTCATCTGCCGCGCGGCGTCGGTCCGTTACGAGAGAGGATTCAGTCATCGTCCATCGGCGATAAACGATGACTGGCCCTGCCGCAAGCTATCCTGATGGGCAGAACGGCTACTCAGTCTTGACTGGCGCCGTCGTCATCTGGTCGCCCATTGCCTTGAGATCGGCGGGCTCGCCTTCTTTCGATTTCTCCGGCACCTTGAACACCTGCCCCGGCCAGATGCGGTTCGGATTGCTGATCTGGTCCTGGTTGGCGAGATAGATGGTCGAGTAGCGCATGCCCTGGCCATAGACCCGCCGCGAAATCCGCCACAGCGTGTCGTGGCGGCGGATGATGACTGCGCCATTGGCATGTTCGAGCTTGGGGCCCACGGTCTCGGGAGCTTCGCCCGGAGGCGTCGCGACGGCCATTTCGGCCGGGGCCTCGGTGGCAGGAATGGGGGCAGTTGCGGGCGTTTCGGCGGCTGTCGCCGGTGCGGCTTCGGTGGCCGGAGCGTTCGGCTCGGCTGGTTTTACCTCGGCAGGCTTTGGCTCGGCGGGTGCGACGGCGGCAACCGCCTCGCCCGGCTCGCGTTCGAACGGCACGGCGGCACGAGCCACCACCGTCACCCCGTCGGCGTCGAGCGCGTCGACATGGATGGTGTAGGTGCCGACCGGGACGTCGCGTGTCGCTTCGACCAGGAAGTGGCGGTCGGGCGAGGTCTTCGCGTCGCCGAGCAGGATATCATTGGCATAGGCGCGCACCTTGCGGCCGGGATCGGCGACCCCGGCAACGAAAATCTTGTTGCCGTCGATTTCGACGGCTTCGACGACGACCTTGGGCTCCGCCGTGGAAGTAGCAGGCGCTGCCGGTGTGGCGGGCGCTGCCGGAGCCGGTGCGGCTTCAACAGCGGCCGGCGCGGCAGAAGCAGGCGCTGCTGGAACATCAGCCGCCGGGGCGGTCGGCGCTGCGGCAGCCGGCAATTCGGTGCCGGTGGCGGGTGGCTGAACGGCCGCCTGTTCGCCGGTTGGCGGCGAGGCGTCAGATTTTGCCTCAGGGGCAGGAACAGTGAGCAGTTCGGACGGCTTTCCCGGCTCCTCGACCATTGCCAGCACTTGACCGGTGGAATTCTGGGGAATCGAAACGACGGCGGTCTGCGCCGAGGCGGTCACGACATTGTCGGCCGTAGAGCGAAGCGTGATCGTATAGTCGCCGGGCTTCAGCGGATCGTCGAGAATAATGGCAAAGGCGCCGTCGGGACCGGCGACCGTCGAGCCGAGCACAGTCGAACCGTTGAGAATCTCGACCTTGGCGTTGGGCGCTGCATTGCCGGCGACGACGATCGAGCCGTTGCTTTCGACGCGCACGATGTCGAAGGTCGGCACGATCGCACCTGCAGCGGCCGGCGCGGCGGGCGTCGCCGCATCGGTGGACGCGGCGGGCGCAGACGGCAGCCGCCCCTCGGTTGCCGGAGCGACCGGTTTCGAAACCGGCGGCGTCAGCGCCGCGACTTCCGCAGGCGGGGTAGAATTGAGATACGGGTCGAGTGCGCCCGATACATAGGCGGTTCCCGCCGCAGCGACGGAGCCGCCAGCCGCGAACAAAAACGCCTTCAACGGATTAATTGCCATGTTTCCCTGCCCCTTAGCCACCTAATTTCGGTCTAGCCTGTTTTGCCAAAGCCGACAAGAAAAAGCCCGCTCCGGGGCTTGACCATGCCAATAGTCCCTATCACCAATCATAACATGAACACGATTCGATCTGTCTGCGTCTATTGCGGCTCGTCCCCGGGCCGAGATGAAACCTATATCAAGGCCGGACACCTGCTTGGCCGCTCGATCGCCAAGTCCGGCCTGCGTCTGATTTATGGCGGCGGCACTAAAGGTATCATGGGTGCCGTCGCTGAAGGGGCATTAAAGGCCGGCGGCAAGGTAACGGGCATAATTCCACGTTTTCTGATCAACCGGGAGGCGACCGAAACCGCGCTTGACCGGCTCGACGAGCTCGTCATCACCGACAACATGCACGAGCGCAAACACAGGATGTTCGAGAAATCCGACGCCTTTGTGGCGTTGCCCGGCGGCATCGGCACCGTCGAGGAGATCGTCGAGATCATGACTTGGGCGCAGCTCGGACATCATCGTAAGCCGATCGTCTTCGGCAACGTCGGAGGGTTCTGGGATCCGATGCTGGCGCTGCTCGACCACATGGCAACGGAAGGCTTCATCCACACCGCGCAGCGGGTCAAGCCGCTGGTGGTCGAGGACCCGGAAGCGATCGTAGCCGCCATCATGGTGGCGGGATCCTCCGTCGATGCACCGACGGAGGGCGTGCAGTCGGTGATTGATAAAATGTAGAGTGAGTAGGGAGTAGGGATAGACACGCGCGCCGGTTCGGAAGGTGTTGTACTTTACTATTCACTATTCACTATTAACTCCTTCATTAACTCCTTCCCTACTGCCTTCCTTAAGTCCGCGATGACCGCCCGCTTGTCCTGACGTCGCCAGGCGAGATGGATCGAGACGGTGCGTTCGAACCACGGCAGATCGCGAAACACGATCTGAGGCGGCGCGGCACTCCGCAGGCTGGCCTGCACCGTCGCCAGCCCAAGCCCGGCGCTGACCAAGCCCAACGACGTCAACGGATCGGTCGTCTCATAGGCTATGTCGGGCAGGAAACCGGCCTTCGCACAGGCGGCGAGAAATTGGCTGCGGTTGGTGTCGTCAGGCTGGCGCACCACCGTGATCCAGGTGCGTCCGTCCAGTTGCTGCGGCAGTATCTCCGCGATTTCGGCCAATGGATCGCTTTCCGGCATCGCCAGAACCAGAGGCTCGCGCATGATGAGCAAGGCGGCGATGTCGGGATCGTCGGCAGAAGGAGGCGTGTAGACGAGGCCCAGATCGAGCGATCGTTCGCGCAGCGCTTCGATCTGCGCGGCGGAACGCTGGCCCTTCAGTTGAAGATGAAATTCGGGCCGGTCGCGGCGAAACTGGCGCAGCATCCGAGCGACAAGCCCGGCATGGACCGCACCTTCGACATAGCCGATGGCGAGACGGCCGACCGTACCGCTGGCGAGATTGCGGCCGAGCTCCTCCAGCCGTCTTGCATGGGCCAGCAGCGCACGCGCCTCGGTAAGAAAGGCGCGGCCTTCGGGATTGAGATGAACACGCTGCCTCGCCCTCTCGAATAATGTGATGCCCAGTTGCTGCTCCAGCTGCATGATCTGGCGGCTGAGCGGCGACTGCGAGATGTGGAGCAATTCGGCGGCACGCCCGACATTGCCGGTTTCGGCCACCGTGATGAAATAGCGGAGCTGGCGCAGGTCGAACATTGTTGCTCCGATGCTCAAGTCCCGTGAGGTCTCAACTTTAGCCTAATCAGTCTTGGACTGTCTGGCCAGCCGAAGCGAATATTTTCGCCATTCCAACGGCCAACATCAGGAGATTCCGATGCAGTTCTTTGCCCTTCTTGTGCGCAACACCGAAAAGTTCACCGACGCCGATTTCGTGCCTCTGCTGCCCGGCGAGGCCGAGCAGCGCCGCACGCTCTATGCCGAAGGCGCCGTGCGTCAGGTGTGGAATCGAGGCGACATTCCCGGCAGCGGCATGATGTTCGAGGCCGGCAGCGATGCCGACGTGCGCAGCCATCTCGCAACCTTGCCGCTGGTCAAGGCCGGCATGATGGACATTGCCGCCGTCGTGCCGCTGCAGCCCTATCCAGGCTTCGGGCCGAAGCGCTGAGCGACCGTGAAAGAGGCGGCTGCCGGCATTAGGCCCGCCAGCCGCCTTTCTTCGTTACGCGGATCGAGCGGATGCGGCGACGGTCTTGCGCGCCGAAGAAAACATCGACCAGGAGTACATCGCCAGCGCCGCCCAGATCAGGCCGAAGGCGATGGCCTGAACGCTGCCGAAGGGTTCGCCGAAAATCAGCACCGCGATCAAAAAGACGATTGTCGGCGCGATATATTGCATGATGCCGATGGTGGAGAGGCGCAGCAGCCTGGCGCCGAACGCAAACAACAGCAGCGGCACGGCGGTGACCGGTCCGCAGCCGACCAGCAAGGCGGTGTCGTTCAAGGAGCTGGAGACGAAATGATCCTGTCCTGTGGCGATCAGGAAGAGGATGTAGCCGAGCGCCGGCACCGACAGTAGCAGCACTTCGAGCAGGAAGCCCTGGCTTGGACCAATTGGCAGCGTCTT
Source organism: Mesorhizobium sp. M1295 (assembly GCF_040318135.1). NCBI lineage: Bacteria > Pseudomonadati > Pseudomonadota > Alphaproteobacteria > Hyphomicrobiales > Phyllobacteriaceae > Mesorhizobium > Mesorhizobium sp. M1295. The sequence continues at coordinate 26,600 of NZ_JAMYLU010000035.1, read as the reverse complement.
GCGGAAGAAGCCATAGGCGGCAAAGGAAAAGGCCAGCACCAGCGACACCCAGGGCAGCTTGCCAGCGTCGATGGTTAGCACCGCGACGGCGATTGCCGCGAGCACCACCGCCGCGATCTGCAGGCGGTCGAGCCGTTCGCCGAGCAGCAGCGCGCCGACAACGACGCTGACCAGCGGGTTGATGTAATAGCCAAGCGCGGTCTCGATCGTGCGGTCGACCGCGATCGCCCAGACATAGATGCCCCAGTTGACCGAGATCAGCGCCGCCGTCAGCAGCGCCATCGAAATGATGCGCGGCGAACGAACGGCCGCTTTGAAATCGGCAGTGCGGCCCGCCCAGACCAGGACGGCGGCCGCGATCGGCACCGACCAGACGATGCGGTGGGCGATGACTTCGGCCAGCGGCAGATGCGCGACAGCCTTCATGTAGAAGGGCAGCAGCCCCCAAAGCAGGTAGGCGCCGAGCGCCAGCAAGAAGCCGCGACGAGCTTTGGTATCGGCCTCGATTTGAAGTACTTGGGTAGCCATGGCCCAAGGCTATGCGCCAGCGGCCCCGGCAAGACCATCGCAAAGTTCTGATGGATCAATGGAGTCTCGCTGATGGTTCAAGAACCCGGAGTTTTCACCAGTTCATTGAAATGCGCGAAGCCCGCAGTCATTTGGTCTCGCCGGGCGCAGGCACCAATTCCATGAATTCCGCTCCAACGGTGTCGTGACGAAAGCCCGTCACGCATTCTGCCACCTCGATCGGAATATCGGCGATAAAGTCTATGGCGGCAGCACCTGCGTCCTCGCGATCCTGATCTGCGAAGCGCTCGCGGCGGATCTCCTCGAAACAGGATGGAAGGTTTCCTGTCGCTTCCAGGTTGCGCGCACCGTCTGCGCTGGTGTGTCGTATGCTCCAGACTTCGTGCCCGTCGCGCCACTGTTCGGCCCATTGCAGCATGACCGTATCGATATTGTGAACGACGACAATGTCCCTGCCCGTCGAAAGGTTAGCCAGGCGCTTCTCGTCCACCAGGTCCATGTTCACGTCGTTAAAAATGACGACAGACCAATTTTGACCAACCGTCACGCCATTGTAGTCAAAATCAAAAACCTCGTCCGATTGTCCGCTCTGAGCCAGACCGAAAGCCAGCGCTGCCTTCGCGAGTGGCAGACCATTGAATGCGACCCAGCTTATCGTGAAGCCCATTTCCTCACTCCGCCGCGATCAGCCCGGCCATGTCGCGGTTCTTCATCAGCTTGTAGACGATCGAATCCATCAGCGCCTGGAACGAAGCATCGATGATGTTTTCGGAGACGCCGACCGTCCACCAGCGCGCACCGGTGCCGTCATGCGATTCGATCAGCACGCGGGTAATCGCCTCGGTGCCACCATTGAGGATACGCACCTTGAAGTCGGCCAGCTCAAGATCGGCGATCTCGCTCTGGAATTTGCCGAGATCCTTGCGCAGCGCAATGTCGAGCGCGTTGACCGGGCCATGGCCTTCGGCGACCGACATCTTCTCCTCGCCCTCGACCAGCACTTTCACAATCGCCTCCGAGACCGTCTTCAGCTGGCCGTTGGCGTCGAAGCGGCGCTCGACCATGCAGCGGAATGAAGTGACGCGGAAGAATTCCGGCACGCCATGCAGCATCTTGCGCGCCAGAAGCTCGAAGCTGGCGTCGGCGCCTTCGTAAGCGTAGCCCTCCGCCTCACGCTCCTTGACCACGGCGATCAGCGCGTCGAGGCGATGGTCGTCCCGGGGCATGTCGATGCCGCGCCGTTTCAGCTCGGCCATGAAATTCGCCTTGCCGCCTTGGTCCGAAACCATGACGCGGCGGCGGTTGCCGACAGTCTCTGGCGGCACATGCTCGTAGGTCGCCGGCTCCTTGGCCAGCGCCGAGGCATGGATGCCGGCCTTGGTAGCGAATGCGGAGGCGCCGACATAGGGGGCCTGCGCTTCCGGCGCACGGTTCAGCAACTCGTCGAAGGCGCGGGACAAGCGCGATATACCGGTCAACGCCTCCGCTGAAATGCCTGTTGCAAAGCGGCCGGCAAAGGCAGGCTTCAACGACAATGTCGGCACGATCGAGATCAGATTGGCGTTGCCGCAGCGCTCGCCTATGCCATTCAGCGTGCCCTGGATATGGCGCACGCCGGCCTCCACGGCGGCAAGCGAATTCGCCACCGCCTGGCCGGTGTCGTCATGGGCGTGGATGCCGAGATGGTCGCCCGGTATGCCGGCCGCGATCACCTTTTCGACGATGGCGCGCACCTCGGAGGGCTGCGTGCCGCCATTGGTGTCGCATAGAACCACCCAGCGCGCGCCGGCATCGTAGGCCGTCCTGGCGCAGGCCAGCGCATAATCGGGGTTGGCCTTGAAGCCATCGAAGAAATGCTCGCAGTCGACCATCGCCTCCTTGCCGGCACTGAGCGCCGCCTCGACCGAGGCCTTGATCGCCTCGAGGTTCTCCTCATTGGTGCAGCCGAGCGCGACGCGGACATGGTAGTCCCAGCTCTTGGCGACGAAGCAGATGGCATCCGACTTCGACTGGACCAGCGCGGTGAGGCCGGGGTCGTTCGAGGCCGACACTCCTGCCCGCTTGGTCATGCCGAAGGCGACGAACTTGGCATCGGCCGTGCGACGCTCGGCGAAAAAGGCGGTGTCGGTTGGATTGGCGCCAGGGTAACCGCCCTCGACGTAGTCGATGCCGAACTCGTCGAGCAGCTTGGCGATGGCGATCTTGTCCTCGACGGAAAAGTCGATACCCGGCGTCTGCTGACCATCGCGCAGCGTCGTGTCGAACAGATAAAGGCGCTCGCGAGCCATCGTCATTTCCCGGCAAACACGTCCGTTGCGCGGATCAGCCTGTCGAGGATGCCCGGCTCCGAATAGGCGTGGCCGGCACCTTCGATCAGATGGAAATCCGCTTTCGGCCACGCCTTGTGCAGCGCCCAGGCATAGCGCGCCGGGCACGGCATGTCGTAGCGGCCGTGAACGATGCTACCCGGTATATCCTTAAGCTTCCATGCATCACGCAGCAGCTGTCCCTCTTCCAGCCAGCCGGCATGGACGAAATAGTGGTTCTCGATGCGGGCGAAGGCCAGGGCATAATCATCCTGGCCGAAGGGACCGCTGGTTTCCGGTTCCGGCAGCAAAGTGATCGTCTCGCCCTCCCACAGGCTCCAGGCGCGAGCGGCCTCGACCTGCGCCACAGGATCGCTACCGACCAGCCGTTTGCGGTAGGCGGCCATCATGTCGCCGCGCTCAGCCTCCGGAATGGGCGCCAAAAACCGCTCCCATTTGTCGGGGAACATCTCCGAGACGCCGAACTGGTAGTACCATTCGAGTTCGGCGCGGGTCAGCGTGTAGATGCCGCGCACGACCAGTTCGCTGACCCGCTCGGGGTGTGTCTCGGCATAGGCCAGCGCCAGCGTCGAACCCCACGAGCCGCCGAACACCAGCCATTTGTCGAAGCCGCACATGTCGCGCAGCCGCTCTATGTCGGCGACCAGATGCCAGGTGGTGTTGGCTTCGAGCGAGGCATTGGGCGTCGATTTTCCACAGCCACGCTGGTCGAACAGGATGACATCGTACAGCGTCGGATCGAACAGCCGCCGGTGCTTTGGCGAAATGGTGCCGCCCGGTCCGCCATGCAGGAATACCGCCGGCTTGGCACCGCGGGTGCCGGAGCGCTCCCAATAGACCTGATGGCCATCGCCAACGTCTAGCATGCCGGACTCGAAAGCCTCGATCTCGGGATAGAGGGTGCGGAATTCGCTGCTCATAGTTTCAGGCCCTGGTGCGGCCAGTTGGCCGTCTCGTGATCGGGATGCTGGAAGGAGATGATTGACTCCTGTCGCGCGTAGAAATCCGGATCGTCGTGGATTGGCGCGTCGAAGATCGTCTCCACCCAAGGCAGCCTGGCGGCGTAGTTGACCTGGATCTGCGGCGCCAGATCGGAACGGTCGTCGAAGGCGCCGATGGCGATCTCGAGCGCGCCGGGCTGGCGGTAGGTCAGCGGCGTGCCGCAGCGGGCGCAGAAGCCGCGATCGATGTTGACCGACGACTGAAAATAACTCGGCTCCTCGCGCAGCCATTCGACGCCGTCGCTCGGCACTGTCACAAGCGCGCCGAAAAACGAGCCGAACTGTTTCTGGCACATGCGGCAATGACAGATCGAGGGGCGGCCGAGCGCGCCGTGGATGCGGAAGCGCACGGCGCCGCACTGGCAGCCGCCGGTACGAACGGTTTCGGTCATGATCTTTCCTCCGGCGGCCATTGTTCGGTGTCATGGTCGGGATGTTGGTAGGAGACGAGGTCGGCGAGATAGGAGGCAGACGAGACGTCGGCCATCGTTTCCTCACCGGGCAATTCGCGGACATGATCCACATAGGGGAGCTTGGCTTCGACACCCCATTGGATCGTCGGCGCGATCTCCTCGGGGTGGTCGAATGCGGCGATGGCGAGCGCCACGCCGTCGGGCGCTTCGAAGGTCAGCGGCGTGCCGCATTCGGCGCAGAAACCGCGCAACGCCGCATTGGACGAGCGGAAGCGTTTGGGCTCGCCGCGCGTCCAGTCGAGTCCTGCGCCCCGCACCGACACCAGCGGCAGGTAAAAATTGCCGCTCGCCTTCTGGCACATGCGGCAATGGCAGACGGAGGCATCGCCGAGCGCGCCTTCGACGCGGAAGCGCACTGCGCCGCACTGGCAGCCGCCCGTATACACCGGTCTGTTGTCAAGGCTCATCGCATTTTACTCCGGAGCATGGCAGACCGCCTCGACATTGTTGCCGTCGGGATCGAAGACGAAGGCGCCATAATAGTTCGGATGATAGTGCGGGCGCAGGCCCGGCCCGCCATTGTCCTTGCCGCCGGCGGCGATTGCCGCCGCGTGAAAGGCATCGACCTCGGCACGGCTGCGCGCCGTGAAAGCGGCGTGTTGATGATCCTTCGGCTTGTCCTTGCCGGCATGCAGCCAAAACACTGGCCGGTCGCGGCCGTAGCCGCCGACCTTGGCGCCGCCGGTATATTCCTGCGGCACCATGTAGAGCAGCGAGGCACCAAGCGGCGCCATCGCCCTGTCGTAAAAAGCTTTCGACACGTCGAAATCAAAAACGGTGATGCCGAGATGATCGATCATCTTTTTACCTCCCAGGTGGTGATGCGTTCGCCGGTGACAGGGTCCTTGCCGTCCTTCAACTGGATGCCTTGCGCCAGCAACTCGTCGCGGATGCGGTCGGCCTCGGCCCAGTTCTTGGCGGCGATCAGCGCGAGGCGTTTGGCGATCGCTTTGGCAATGGCGTCTTCATCCACCTTGGCTGTTGCGACGTCGAAGCCGAGGAACAGCAGCGATGCCTTCAGCAAAGTGGCAGCATCGTTGTCTTCGGCGGCTGCGTTGCTGCTACCAGCGTCGAAATCAACAGCATCGCCAGCCAACTGGGTCAGCAACTGGAATGCGGGATAGGTGGCGAGGTCATCCGACAGCACTTCGATCACATCCGCCGGCACCGATTTTGCCGTTGGCGGCGCCAGATCGGCCGCTCGCTTCCATTTGCGCAGCGTATTCTCCGCCTCTTCCAGCTTGCGTACGGAAAAGTCGATCGGCTCGCGATAATGCGTCATCAGCATCGCCAGCCTGAGCACCTCGCCCGGCCATTTGCGGCCGCCAAAAGTCTCCGTCTCCAGCAGTTCGGTGATCGAATAGAAATTGCCCAGGCTCTTGGACATCTTCTGGCCCTCGACCTGCAGGAAACCGTTGTGCATCCACACCTTGGCCATCGTTTCGGTGCCGTGGGCGCAACGTGACTGGGCGATCTCGTTCTCGTGGTGTGGAAAGATCAGGTCGAGACCACCGCCATGGATGTCGAACACCTCGCCGAGATAGGCGGCCGACATCGCCGAGCACTCGATGTGCCAGCCCGGCCGACCCCTGCCCCACGGACTCTCCCAGCCCGGTTCCTCGGGCGAAGACAATTTCCACAGCACGAAATCCTGCGGGTTCTTCTTGTGCGCATCGACGGCGACGCGGGCGCCTGCCTGCTGCTCGTCGAGATTGCGCTTCGACAACTGTCCGTAGTCCGGCATGGAAGCGGTGTCGAACAGGACTTCTCCAGCTGCGACATAGGCATGGCCGCGTTCGATCAAGCGTTGAATCAAGAGGATCATGTCGACCTTGCCGTCGGGCCTAGGCTCGACGAACTCGGTGGCGCGCGGCTCGACCGTCGGTTCCAGGCAACCGAGCGCCGCCACGTCCTTGTGGAACTGATCGGCGGTCTTTTCGGTGACCCGCCTGATCGCTTCGTTCAGCGACAGCTTGCCCAAGGCAATCTCGCCGCCGAAATCGCGCAGCGCGCGAGCGTTGATCTTGTCGTCGACGTCGGTGATGTTGCGGACGTAAGTGACATGCGCTTGCCCGTAGAGATGGCGCAGCAAACGGAACAGCACGTCGAAGACGATCACCGGCCGCGCATTGCCGATATGGGCGAAGTCGTAGACCGTCGGGCCGCAGACATACATGCGCACGTTGCGCGGATCGATCGGGAAGAAATCCTCCTTGCTCCGCGTTAGCGTGTTGTAGAGGCGCAGGCTCTTCGATGCTTCAGACATACGTGCGTTCCGGTGCGTTACTTTGTTTGAGCATGATCTTTTGGGATCGTGCTCTGGATGGAGTCGGTCACGCCGAGGCGCAAAATCGAGCTCCAGCCTGCTGGCCGGGGCGTTTGTCCAATCTGGGAGGAGATGAGGCGAAAACGTCCAGGACCAGCGCGAGGCTAGTCGATAATGCAAATGCCACAAATGGCGAAAGACGTTTTCATGGCCGGCTTTATCGCCTTGCCCGGTGTTGCCGTCAAGTCGCTACCTTCGCCAAAAATATCGTTGGCTCACAGGAAATGAGCCACTGAAACATTTTATTAAACAGATCGGCACTGTCATGAAACATTCGCCGGCTAGATCAGCAAGCGTCACGATTTGGTCGGATTCGGCCAGCAAACGCAGACACGAAGACGTTACCAGGGAAGAGAATAATGCCTAAGCAAGAATCCAACCGCGCCAAGCAACCGGCGCTCGCCAGCCATTACCGGGCGATCGGCCCGGCAGCAATCGTCGCAGCTCTTCTGCACACCGCGAAGAAGAAGAAGCCGGCACAGAAGATCGTGTCGCCACGCGCTGCCTGAGAATGCCGTCGGGTGAAGATTGAGGCGCTCACGGTGTCCTGGAAATAGTAGCTTTCGCTAAAATAATGTCATTTGACTGTCGTTCGCGCCGGACTTCTGGCGCTTGACCTTCTCGGGCTCAGGCTCGACGACGCCCTTCTCCTGAATCTCCGGCCCGGTATTGGCGACCTTGTTGACGAGGTCGGAAACCGGGATCGCTTCGAAGAAATCGGGCCGGGTGGGTCTCAGCAGATCGGCCACATCACGCGGCTCGAGCGTGCGGCAATCCAGCCAGCGCGCGAAATCCTCGGGATGGATCACCACCGGCATGCGGTCGTGGATATGGGCAGTATCGGCATTGGCGTGGGCGGTCAGAATGGCGCCGGTGTCCATTTCCGAGCCACCCGGCTCGGCATACGTCTCAATCAGCCCGGCGAAGGCGACAAGCCCTCCATGCTTTGGCCGCATCCAATAGGGCTGCCCTCTTCTGCCAGCGGTTTGGTGCCATTCGTAGAATCCCGAAGCCGGTACCAGGGCGCGGCGATGGCGCATGGCAGCGCGAAACGACGGCTTTTCCGAAGCCCCCCTCAGAACGCGCGTTGAACAGCAGCGGGAAGTTACGCGTATCCTTGACCCAGGCCGGGATCAGGCCCCAGCGCACCAGCATCGAGCGGCGGTCGGGCAGGTTCGAGCCCGGCGCCTGCGGCAATCCGGCGAGCGCCATCAGCACCGGCTGCGTCGGCGCGATATTGTAGCGGGGCGGAAACTCCTCCAACTCCGCCAGACCGAGAAGGGCGGCGGTCTGGTCCGGAGTGGCGGTCAAGGCAAAGCGTCCGCACATGAATTCAACTCTCGAATGGGTGACATGTGAAAGTGACCATGGAACCTGCCTTTCGCAACCGCTAAAGCTGTTCGCCGACGGCCGGTCCACAACGGGCTATGCCAATCGAGCGATCGGGAACCCATGGAAGCACGTAAGATCATTCCGGCAGTCTCGGTCTGCGTCGTGCGCGAGAACACGGTGCTGCTGGTCAAGCGGGCCAGACCGCCCTCGCAGGGCCTTTATGCCTTTCCCGGTGGCAAGGTCGAAGCCGGCGAGACGCTGGAACAGGCAGCAAGGCGCGAATTGCTGGAAGAGACCGGATTGCAGGCGCGCAACTACCGGCCGCTGCGGGAAATCCACATCGACGGCAGCGGCGACGGGCATCCGGTCGACTACCGGCTGACGGTGTTTGGGGCCAACTATGCCGGCGGCGAGGCGGTGGCCAGTGACGACGCCGAAACCGCCGCCTTCTATACACTGGCCGAAATGACAGCGATGCAGCTTGCCGATGCAGTGTTTGATATCGCCGACGACCTGCTGGCCACCAGCAAGGGCGGCGCGAACTGAGCTTGAGAATCGCCTTGCAGGCAACAAATTGTTTCAGCACAAGGGCTCATGAACCGCACATCACCGTTTCTCGCCGCCTGCCTCGCCGTTAGTGTGGTTGTCGGCTTGCGTCCTGCCATTGCCGCCGAGGCGCCGTTCGAGCCCGGGCTGTTGCGGCTGGCGGAAGTGCTCGGCTCGTTGCATTTCCTGCGCAATCTATGCGGCGAGAAGGGCGACCGGTGGCGGGCCGAGATGGAAAAACTGATCGCATCAGAAAATCCGAACCCTGAGCGGCGCGCCCGCTTCATCGCCAGCTTCAACCGCGGCTACCGATCCTTCGGCGGCAGTTATACGCAATGCACCGCCTCGGCGACGGAAGCCATCAGCCGCTACATGAAGGAAGGCGAGACGCTGTCTCGCGACATCGCCTCGCGCTACGGGAACTGACGGCGGCAGCTGCCGTTCCGGCAAAGCGGAATCAAGCGTCGGCGCTGTTGGCGGCGGACGCGTTCGACACTTCTCCGCTTGCCTCGGGTGAGGTCTTGGTGCAAACCTGATGTTGCACTTTTGCAACTATGTTAACGAAACGTTAGCGCGCAGATGTGAAATTAACTCAAACTGAAGGTTTCCGTCCCCTTGGCCGGCCTAATCGGCTAAGTTTGAAACGGATCGGACGCAGGTTTGCTTAATGCGACGGGTTTTGTAGAAAACGACCAAAAAAAGTCGCATTTACAAGTACTTACTTCGCCTGCGTGTAAAAGGGACAACTCAAGCTTGATCCCTATCCAACGGATCACCGCTTGAAAGGGTGGACATCGCAATGGAACATGGCGTCAACGACATCGACGCGCTGGTCAGGGAAGAAAAGCGCCTGACCGCCGTGGAAAGCCACAGCGAAGCCTGGGCGGAAGGATTGTCGGCGGGGATCGAGCCGGAAATCATCGCCGAGGCAGCCCTCGAAACGGCATTCGGCGAGATGCTGCGAACCAATGGCGAGACCTCGGCGCTTGCCCTGCTCGATCGCATGCGCGAAAAGGTGATTGCCGGGGCCTTCGAGCCCGAAAGGCTGCGGCACTGACCCCGGTTCTTTGACGACGGCGCGTCGCCGGACATCATGTCCGGGCACATCATGTCCGGGCACATGAGTGGGCCTGGAACCAGGGAGTAGCAGGCGGTGAATTTTTCGATATCAGGCAAGCCGCGCGGCCTGGTCCTCAGCATTTGGCTTATCGCCTCCTGCGCCACGATTCCCCTTGCACTGTTTCTTGCGAGCAGTCCCGCTCACGCCCTCAGCGAGATCAAGCGCGAAGACCTGCCTTCGCCGGTCACGCCGCCGCCCGACGGCGACATGTCGCCGCCCGGAAGTACCGTGCCGATGCCCGGCCCGCTCGGCACGACGCCACCTGCAGCCAGCCAGCCGACTCCGTCCGACGAGCCAAGGCAAACCGAACCGAAAGGGCCAGCGGACGATGGCGGCATGGCCAATCCGCATGTCGATCCGGACGCGCCTGTGCCCGAAGTCGTTTACGACCTTGCCAAGTTGCCGGAACCGGTCAGGCGCATGCACGATCTGATCGTCGAGGCGTGCAAAAGCGGCGACATCGAAAGACTGCGGCCGCTGATCGGCACGGGCGACATGATGACCCAATTGTCGCTGGGCGACATGGAGGGCGACCCGATCGCCTTCCTGAAAGGGCTTTCAGGCGACACGGAAGGCCAGGAAATCCTCGCCATCCTGGAAGAGGTGCTCAATGCCGGCTATGTCCATGTCGATGCAGGCACGCCGCAGGATCTCTACGTCTGGCCGTATTTTTTCGCCCTGCCGTTGGACAAGCTCGATGCCAGGCAGCGGGTCGAGTTATTCAAGATCGTCACTGCCAGCGACTATGACAACATGAAGCAGTTCGGCGCCTACATTTTCTACCGCGTCGGCATCACGCCGACCGGGCAATGGACGTTCTTCGTCGCTGGGGATTGAGTGGTCAGGCCTGGCCCTTATTGAGGCAGGGAGCTTAGCCCGCCAACGCCTCGGAAAACTCCACCGCCCTGCCTTGGCCTGGCGTGGCAATCTCGCCTTCCCACATCACGCGCCGGCCCCGAACGATAGTGCCGACCGGCCAGCCGGTCACCTGCCTGCCGTCATAAGGCGTCCAACCGGCCTTGGAGCCTTGCTGGGCGTTGGCGATGATCTCGCGGCGCTTCAGGTCGACGATGGTCAGATCGGCATCGTAGCCGGCGGCAATACGGCCTTTCCTGGCGATGCCGAAAATGCGCTGTGGGCCATGGCTGGTCAGGTCGACAAAGCGCTGCAACGTCAGCCGGCCGGCGTTGACATGATCCAGCATGATCGGCACCAAAGTCTGCACGCCGGTCATGCCTGACGGCGACGCCGGATAAGGTTTTGCCTTCTCGGCCAGCGTGTGCGGCGCATGGTCGGAGCCGAGGACATCGACAACGCCTTGCGCAATGCCCTGCCAGACCCCCTCGCGATGGCGCGCGGCGCGCACCGGCGGGTTCATCTGGATCAGCGTGCCTAACTGCGCATAGTCATCTGCGCTCAGCGTCAGATGATGCGGCGTCGCCTCGCAAGTCGCGACATCCTTGTGCTGTTCGAGGAAGCCTATCTCTTCGGCGGTCGAGATGTGCAGCACATGGATCCGGGCACGGACCTGGCGCGCGATGCGCACCAGGCGCTCGGTGCAGCGCAATGCGGCGATCTCGTCGCGCCACACCGGATGTGAGGACGGATCGCCCTCGATGCGCTCGCCGAGCCGCTCGCGCAGCCGGAACTCGTCCTCGGAGTGAAAGGCGGCGCGGCGGCGTGTGTTCCTCAGGATCGAGGCAACGCCTTCGTCGTCCTCGACCAGCAGGTCGCCGGTGGACGAGCCCATGAACACTTTTATGCCGGCCGCACCCGGCAGCCGCTCGAGATCGCCGGCGTCTTTTGCATTGTCGCGGGTCCCGCCGACCCAGAAGGCAAAGTCGCAATGCATGCGGCCGGTGGCCCGCCGCACCTTGTCGGCAAGAGTCGCCTCGCTGGTGGTCAGCGGATTGGTGTTCGGCATCTCGAAGACGGCGGTGACGCCGCCAAGCACCGCTGCCCGCGAGCCCGTCTCCAAATCTTCCTTGTGCTCCAGTCCCGGCTCGCGGAAATGCACCTGGCTATCGACGGCGCCCGGCAGGATATGCAGTCCGCGGCAGTCGATTGTCTCGCCGGCCGACGCCTGGCGGAGATCGCCGATGGCAGCGACGCGCCCACCATTGATGCCGACGTCGCGAAAACCCTCGCCGTCGTGGTTGACCACGGTGCCACCTGTCAGGATGAGATCGTAGATGGGGGCCATGCGGATCAGGTCTCTTGCGGGGGAAGTGCCAGCGGCTTACGTAATGGCCGACAGTTTTGCAAGATCAGGCTCGTTTTCCCACCATGTCCTTTGCCTCGCTCAGAGATCGCGCACTCGTTTCCGTGTCCGGGCCGGATGCCGCGCACTTTTTGCAGAACATCCTGACTACCGACCTCGACGTGCTCGGGAGCAGCGAAGCAAAGCCCGGCGCCCTGCTGACGCCGCAAGGCAAGATCCTTTTCGACTTCTTGATCTCGCGCGCCGGCGAAAATGCTTTCCGCCTCGAATGCCGTGCCGAGACCGCTGACGATTTCATGCGCCGGCTGACGCTCTACAAGTTGCGCGCCAAAGTCCAAATTGCCAAGCTAGATCACCCGGTTGTGACCGTCCTATGGGAAAGCGCTTCAACTGCCTCGCAATTTGAATCGGCACCGTTTGCTGATGCGCGGTTCGTCGATGCTATCGTCAAGCGCTTCTATGATGGCACCGCAGAAGGAGGCGACCTTGCCGCATGGCAAGCCTTTCGCATCGCCCATGGCATTGCCGAAAGCGGCAGCGACTATCAGCTCGGCGATGCGTTTCCGCATGACGTGCTGCTCGACGAGATCGGCGGCGTCGGCTTCAAGAAGGGCTGCTATGTCGGCCAGGAGGTCGTCTCGCGCATGCAGCATCGCGGCACTGCCCGGCGCCGGGTGTTGATTGTCTCGGCCGGACGCTCCCTGCCCGCCTCGGGCGCAGAGTTGACCGTGGAGGGGCGGCCTGTCGGCACGCTTGGCTCGACCGCCGGCACGACAGGCCTCGCCATTGCCCGCATTGACCGGGTCAAGGCAGCGTTCGACGCCGGCCTGCCGATCCTGGCTGACGACGTCGCCGTGTCGCTCACCATCCCGCCCTGGGCGAAATTCAGCTTTCCGCTGGAAGCCGTCGGCGCGGAGGAGGCCTGATGGCGGCCGATCGCGCCGGGGCGCCGCCGCGCGCCTGGCAGCGCATGCTGTCCGGGCGACGGCTCGATCTTCTCGACCCCTCGCCGCTCGACATCGAGATCTCAGATATCGCTCACGGCCTTGCCCGCGTCGCGCGCTGGAACGGCCAGACCAGAGGCGAGCACGCCTTTTCGGTCGCCCAGCATTCGCTGCTGGTCGAAACGCTTGTCGGCGAGCTGGTGCCGGATGCCGACGCCGATGCGCGGTTGGCGGCGCTGCTGCACGACGCGCCGGAATATGTCATCGGCGACATGATCTCGCCGTTCAAGTCCGTGATGGGCGGCAGCTACAGGGACTGCGAGATCAGGCTGCAGCGCGCCATCCATCTGCGCTTTTCGCTGCCAGCGGAACTCGACGCGGGACTGCGCAAGGAGATCAAGCGAGCGGATCAGATCGCCGCTTATTTCGAAGCGACGCTGCTTGCGGGTTTTTCAACGGCAGAGGCGACGGAGTTCTTCGGCCGGCCGCGCGGCTTCAATGCCGAGCGCTTCGATGTCACGCCGCGCTCGGTGACCTGGGCGCAGAATGCCTTTCTCAAACGGTTTGCGGCGATCGAGAAGTCGCGACGCCAGACTGCCGTTCCAGCCGGCTGAAAACGGTAAATTAACCGGCAAGGACAAGAGTGCCGTGGTTAACCACGGTCCATAGGCGCGCTACATGCCCGTTGCCGGTATCAAGGCAGGTTCGTCCGTCCGCCGACGACGGGTCAAAGGCGTTGGTCTGCCGCAACGGATTGAAGACGAACTGCGCGAACAGAACGAGCGTTTTTCGGCAGCGGTCGAGAACATGTCGCATGGCCTGTGCATGTTCGATGCCGATGAACGGATGATCATCTGCAATAGGAACTACATCAGTATCTTTCGCCTCGACGCCGAAGTGGTACGGCCCGGCATCCGGTTTTTCGACATCCTCCAGCACAGCGTGGACATCGGCATCGCCTCGCAAAGCGCTGAGCAACTCTATGCCATTCGCAAGCCCTATATCGACCAGGCAAAACCTTCCACCTATGAGGAAACGCTTGCAGACGGGCGTATCGTCAACATTTCGCACCGGCCGCTGGCGTCGGGCGGTTGGGTATCGATCTACGAGGATATCACCGAGCAACGGCGCGCCGAGCAGGAGTTGAAGGAGCAGCACCGCCGTTTCGACGCGGCACTTGCCAACATGTCGCAAGGACTTTTGATGTACGACGCGGACGGCAAGCTGATCGTGCGCAACGAACGTTTTCTGGAACTTTACCATGTCAGGCCGGCCGACCTCCCGCTTGGCATGAGCCACCGTGATGCCTTTAAGCGGCTGCTGGAACTGGGCATTTACACAAAGCTCGACCCCGACAGCGAAATTTCGCAAATCGAAGCCTGCCTGCGGGCGGGCAAAACACACGTAACGCATCGCCATCTTGCCGATGGCAGAACGCTGCTGGTTGCACGCCGGCCGATGAGCGGCGGCGGCTGGGTCGCGACATTCGACGACGTGACCGAGCGCAGGCGCGTGGAAGAGCGCATGACCCACCTTGCGCATCACGACACACTGACCAACCTGCCCAATCGCTCGATGCTTCGCGAACGGCTCGACCAAGCCCTTAGCGAGACGAAAGACGGATCGCTGGCGATATTCTCGCTCGACCTCGATCACTTCAAGGCGGTCAACGATACTTGGGGCCACCCTTCCGGCGACTGGCTGCTGAAATGCGTGGCCGAACGGCTGCAACGGTGCCTGCGCAATGAAACGGACGTTGTCGCTCGCTTCGGCGGCGACGAATTCGTCATAATCCAGTTCAATCTCAAAAGCCCGGGCGATGCGGAAAAACTGGCCAAACGCATCGTCGAGATCATCGGAAAGCCGTTTCGCGACAAGCGACACGACATGCGCGTCGGCATCAGTGTTGGCATCGCGCTGTTTCCGAATGACGGCAAGGACACCGACACTTTGCTGAAAAACGCCGATATGGCGCTCTATCGGGCAAAGAGCGAAGGGCGCAACCTCTACCGTTTCTTCGAACCAGCCATGGATGCGATGGTGCGCGCGCGCCGGGCGCTCGAAATCGATCTCAGGGCGGCGCTGTCACGCCGGGAATTCGAGCTGGATTTCCAGCCGATCATGAACATCGCCTCCGGCGAAATCGTCGGTGCCGAAGCCTTGATGCGCTGGCGTTCGCCAGTGCGCGGCCTGGTGCGTCCGGACGACTTCATTCCGGCCGCCGAGGAGACCGGGCTGATCGTGCCGCTTGGAGAATGGGCGCTGCGGAAAGCCTGCACGACCGCGGCAGGCTGGGCGCCTTTGCGCATCGCAGTCAATGTCTCCGCCGTGCAGATCAAAAGCGGCACCTTTGCCCGCAGCGTCATCTCGGCGCTGGCGTTCTCGGGCGTGCCGGCCAACCGGCTTGAACTGGAAATCACCGAAACGGTGCTGATGGACGAGAGCGATCTGGTGCTCAAGACACTGAGGCAGCTGCGCGATCTGGGTGTCCGCATAGCGCTGGACGATTTCGGCACCGGCTATTCCTCGCTCGGCTACCTCAGGCGCTTTCCCGTCGACAAGATCAAGATCGATCGCTCTTTCACCCGTGACATCGACAGTCGCGATACCGCGGCGATCGTGCGCACCATCATCGGGCTTGGCGCACAGCTGGGCATCACCGTCACCGCCGAGGGTGTCGAGACCGAAGCGCAGCTTGAATTCCTGCAAAAGGAGGGCTGCGTCGAGGCCCAGGGCTATTTGATCGGCGTGCCATCGAAAGCGTCGGACATCAACCGGCTGCTGACGTCGAACGCGACGATCAGGCAATCCGGCTAAGTGCGACAGCCGGGCGAGCCAGTCATCGGCTCAGCCTGGACATCTGCCATCAATACAATGTCTGGATATACCTCGTCGAAGCGCGCGCAGGTCAGAGATGTCCGCTCAACGCCTCCACCATATCCTTGTTCGTCGCCACGGGAACGATCTCGAATTCGACCAGATCCGCCCATTCGATGACCCACCGCTGCAGGAGTGTGACGTCATCGGCCTCCACCAGCAGGAAGCAGCGGCTCATATCCGCTGCGATCCAGCTGTGGTGCACGAGCAGCGCGTCCGGCTTCAGGCGGCCCTGGTCGCGGAAACGGCGGTAGATCTCCTTACGGTCGCAGCCGCGAAAATCCTCGGTTACGAAGAACAGCATCTTTTTCCCCTCAATTCGGATGTCATCGGCCCGGCCGGTCCAATCGCTCCAGGAACCACTGCGTCAGCCGCACCCAGACCTCGTCTTTTTCGCCGGAGTCTTCCCAGCCGTGGTCGAGGTTGGGGTTATCGTTGACCTCGATGACGAAGACGCCGTCCCTGGTCTCCTTGAGGTCGACCCCGTAGAGGCCGTCGCCGATGCAGCGCGCCGCGCTCACCGCCGTCTCGACGACATGGGCCGGCGCTTCCTTCAGGGTGAAGGTCTTGATGCCGCCCTGGTCGGGCTTGCCGTTGGCCTTATGATTGACGATCTGCCAATGCTTCTTGGCCATCAGATAATGGACGGCAAACAAGGGTTGGCCGCCGAGGACACCGACGCGCCAATCATATTCCGTCGGAATGAATTTTTGCGCGATCAGGAGGTCGGAATCCTCCAGCCATTCGGTTGCGAGCGTCTTTAACTCTTCGAAGGTGCCGCATTTCTTGACGCCGCGCGAAAACGAGGAGTCCGGGATCTTCAGCACCAGGGGGAAGCCCAGCGTCTGCGCCGCAACTTCCAGATCCGAGATGCCGGCTATCATCACCGTCGGCGGCACCGGTACCTTGTTGTAGGTCATCAGCTCGTTGAGATAGACCTTATTGGTGCAGCGGATCATCGACAGCGGATCGTCGATGACCGGCATACCTTCCTGCTGGGCGCGGCGGGCAAAGCGGTAGGTGTGGTTGGAGATCGAGGTGGTCTCGCGGATGAACAGCGCGTCGTAGTTGGCGAGCTTGGCCAGATCCCGCTTGGTGATCGGCTCGATTTCGACGCCCATCTTTTCAGCGATCTTGGCCCAGTGGCGCAGCGACGAAATCTCCGACGGCGGCAGTTCCTCATGCGGATCGACCAGCGTGGCGAAAGTGTAGCGCGCCGGCGTGCGGCCCTTGGTGTCACGCCACTCGCGGTTGGTGTAGGTCTCCAGGCACTGGAGAAAGTGCGTTTCCTCGTCCTCGGTCATCCTGGCCAGGGGATGGAAGCCAATCTTGCGGATCGAGGCCCATTCGGCGCTGTCCCTGATGTGGACCTCAAGCGCCGGGGCACGGAACCAGTCGAACAGCAGTTTGGCGAAGCGGTCCCAGATCCTGGACGGTCCGATGCCGAAGAAGATGCAGACCTTCTGCGGGAAAGCGCCGCCCAGGTCCTTGCGGCACTTGTTGAGTGCGAGTTCGAGTTCCGGCAACGCGTGCTCATAGAGCTTGCGCTCCGACAGGTCGATCATCGTTTCGACCGTCGGGATGACCTTATGGCCGCGCGAACCGGCGAGCAGCGAGGCGTAATAGCCGCGGCTCTGGTAGCCGTAATTGTTCGACAGGTTGATGACCTTCGGCCGCTGCCCGCGAAACAGTGCCGGATGGGCAAGGTAGTCGCGATTGGTGATGATCTTGTGCGGCGTCGCCACTTGGTCGAGATCGTTCTGCCGGCCGGTAAGGATGACCCAGGTCATTGGCTGTCGCGCTTTCCGAGAGTGATGGCGGCGCGCAATCCGTCGCGGCCGAATTGCGCCATGTTCATGAAGATGCCGTAAGGCACGGGAATGTTGGCAGCATCGAGGATCGTCTCCTGCCGCTCGTCCTCGACCCAAGGGTCGTGGATCAGGATGTGATCGCCGTCGTCACCGATGGCCAATACCCAGTGCGGAACCTTTTTGCCGAACATCAGGAAGCCGCTGATCAGGACCAGTACCAGTTTTCCCTCTGCGATCGCGGTGCGAATGTCGTCAAGCCCGAATGAACGGTAATTCACCGGGATGCCGTAAAGTTCCGCGCGGCGGCGAAAGTCGACCTGCGCCAGCTCCATCACCCGGCGCTTGTCTTCGCTGCGCACCGATTGCAGGAAAAGCGCGCCATAGAAGGACACATAGATCTCAGCAGCAAGCCCGCTCTCATAGCCGGCGACGGCCAGCCCGAACGGCTCGCAGCCGCCGGGGCCGGACATCATGAAAACAGTCGTCGCCTCACGCCACAGCCGGATTTCCATCACCGGGTCCGGCACGAAGCCGGGGCCGAAGTAAGCCATCGCCATCATCAGGCAGCATGGTCCGCAAGTGAATTCGCAAGTCTGCTGATAAAACGGCACTTCGGTGGCGACCGGAATGTCGCCACGCAAGGTCTTTTCATAGCGCAGCGCCGTGGCGCCATCCTCGTAATAGTCCGGTTCGCGGCCGATCTTGCGGTAGCCGCTCCGCTCGTAGATCTGGATCGCGCGCGGGTTGTCCTCGCGGACTTCCAAACGAAGCATCATGCGGCCGTGCTCGAAAGCAGCGGTCTCGGCCTCTTCCAGCAGAAGGCGGCCAACGCCACGGCCGCCGAAAAATGGACCGACGGCGATCGAATAGAGCCGCGCGACGCCGCTGCCCTTGCGAAACAGCACGACTGCATAGCCGGCGACGCGGCCATCGCTTTCGCCAACCAGCAGTTCGGCGGTGTCGCGTTCGATCAGTTGGCGAAAGGAACGGCGAGAAATGCGGTCGCTCGAGAAAACAGCTTTTTCGATGGCGGCGAGGTCATCGACGTCGGACGCGCGGGCCTTGCGAATCTCGGCAGGCATGCGGGCTCAGAAAACCTCGATTGGGTTGTGGAAACGACCCTAGTCTAAACATCGGTCACACCAGCCGAAGTGCCAGCATTAAGCAAGCGCTATCGCACCTCGATTAGGGCCGAATTGTGACAGTTTTGACAGCAGGCAGGTCGCGCAAAGGCTTTGAGCGACCTCCGTGTTTCGGCATCGGCGCGGCTCCGGAAAAATGAGATCCTGCTCAGCTTTGCAAGGCCGCCAGAAGCTGGCCATAGGCGCTCTTGGCCACCGCGGCCAGCCGCTCGCGCGGCAGCGAGCCGACGACGGCGCAGCCATAACCCTTGTCCAGCCAGTAGACAGCCGCAGGACCATCTTCTTCCGACCCATAGGTGCCCTTGGCCTTGGCAGCCGATTCGGCGGTGACGAAGAGCGAAATGCGCGCGCCCTTGTCGTCCTCGTAAAGCAGCATCGCGGCCTTGCCCTGGCCGGCAGGCAGCAGCCGGCCACCGACCAGTTGGAATCCCTGCGCTGCCAGATCCGGCGCGACGAGCTTCAAACCCACCTGGTTCGACAACCAGCTCTGCAAATGATCCTTGTCGCTTGCCGGCACTTCCACCGCATGCCGCTTTTCGGCGGCATAGATGACGTGGGCGGCGATCGCTTCTTCGGCAAGCTGGTCCTCGGCCGTATTTTCCAGGCCGAGGCCGCCGATGCCGGCAAGATAGCCGCCAGCACCGCCAATCACCAGCATGGCGGCAGCGGCGACCGCAAGCCACCAACGCGAGCGCGACGGCGCCGCTCTGACCACCGACGCCTCGCCAAGCACCACCTTGTTCAGCCGCACCGGTACGGGTTCGTCCAGCACGCCGTTAAAGGCTGCGCGCAATGCTGCCCGGTCGGCGGCGTAGCGTGCACTCTTGGCCTTCATCTCGGCATTGGCCTCGAGCCATGCCTCATAGGCCGTCCGCTCGTCGCCCGGCAACTCGCCATCGAGAGCCATGTGGATGTCGCGTTCGGAGAAATCGCGCCGGCTCATTTCTCGACGATCCTTATCGAGCGGCGGCGCGCGGTATCATCCAGCAGCGCGCGCAGTTCCTCACGCCCGCGCGCGATGCGGGACATCAAGGTGCCGGCGGGAACCCCAAGGATGTTGGCGGCTTCGGCATAGGAAAACCCTTCGATGGCGACCATCACAAGTGCCGCGCGCCGGTCAGGGCTGATCGCCTGCAGCGCGTCGACGATCTCGCGCGAGGCGATGCTCTCGACCTGCTCGGCGGGTGCTGCCTGCGCCTCGCTTGCCTCGAGCGGCAGCATCGCCGCCTCGCCGCGCCGGTTCACCTTGCGCATCTGGTCGATGAACAAATGATGCATGATCGTAAACAGCCACCTCCTGGGGCTTTCTCCTGTCTGCCAATTGTCGAGCCGCACAAGCGCCCGCTCGAGACAATCCTGGACGAGATCGTCGGCGGAATCGCGGTCGCGCAACAGCGAGCGTGCATAGCGGCGCAAACGCGGTATTTCACCAAGGATTGCTGCCTTCTTTTCGTCCATGACCGCTGGTTCTGGAGCCCCTGTCCGTGGTGATTGAACGCGCCTTTGCGGCGCGGCGCAAGCGGCCAGCGCGAAGCGGTCCGCCGCCCCGGTCACCCAAGCAACTGAATAACGCTGCCGATGCCAGCTTTATTCCCGGCCAAATTGAAATCGTCAGCTATTGCTCGTCTCGAGCTTTTCTTTCGCCGCCCTTGTCAGCAGCCGCTGATAAAACAAGCCGATGCCGATGAGCACCGCGCCGAGGCCGATGAAGGACAGCGCCCGCAACACGCCTTCCAGCTCCGACATATCGAAGACGAAGACCTTGAGCACGGCGACCGCGATCAGCGCCGCAGACGCTATGCGCAGCACCTGCGACTTCAGCCAGACACCGGCGGTGAGCAGCACCACGCCGATGGCCAACCAGAGCGCCGAATAGGTATAGGTCTCGACCTGGCCGAGGCCGCTCCACAGGCCGATGAACTCGCCCTTGAACAGCCTCCTGACCGACAGCGTGGCATAGACGAAGGCGAGCACCGCCGCCACAACCGCAAGCATGGCCGCATACCATTTCGGCCGCTTGTCGCGGGTATAGAGCGCCAGTGCGCCTGTCGCGACTGCCGGCAACAGATAGGCGAGGAACAGAAGGTTGAACACCGGAATGCCGCCGGTCGATTCATCCGTCAGCAGCGGGTTCAGCACCACAAAATGCCGGATGACGATGAAGGCGACCGAGAGCACCCCAGCAGCCATCGAGCCGTAACGTAGCACCGAGCTTGGCGAGCGCATGTCGATGGCGACCAGGATTGCACCGGCGCCGATGGCGATCAGCGTATAGATCGCCTGTTCGGCAAGTGTCATCGAGCCGCTGTCGATGACGCCACCATGCATGGCATGACGCACCAGCATGGCAACGGCGAGCAGAGCAAACAGCGCGGCGCCGGCCTCCATGGCGAGGCGCGGCCGGCCATTGGTTGTGCGGGCGAGTTGCCAGGCGGCAAAGCCGAAGGCGAGCGCCGGCACGCCATATCCGAGCAGCAGCCAGTTGAACACGGGTGTTTTCGACAGGAACTCGGCACCGACGATGGTCGGGTCGAAGGCGGCACGGCCGAGCACTGCGATCACCGCACCGACCGAAATCCAGCCAAGCACCGGATAGCTACGCCAGCGCGTCGCCAGTGCCGGCACAACGGCGGCTGCTCCGAGCAGGACGGTTGTCCAGCCGGAGCCAAAGGCCATGTGCAGCATCAGCAGGCCGGCGATCGCCGCGCCGGCGAGCGCGAAGGAGACGGCAGCGCCGCCGGTCAGCGGCGGCGCTTCGCCGCGCGCTATCCATTCGCCGCCGGCGACGAAGATCCCGACCAAAACGGCCGCTGCGGCCGCATAAGCAAGGTCACGGTCGAGATTGCCGAAGGTGAACCAGAGCGCCAGCAGGATGACCAGTGGCGCGACAGCGCTCCAGGCCGCCCATGTGGCGGCGCGCAGCCAGCCAGGAGCCGCAAAACGGCGCGCTGCCCAAAAGCCGGCGCCGATGAAGACCAGGCCCAGCGCGATGCCGATCCTGAGCATCAAGGCATCAGACGCCACAACCGGCACGCCATCGACACCGAGAGCGCCGCCCGAAAAATCGGCGGCGACCGTGGTCGGCGGAATGATGCCGAGATAGACCAGCACCGTCGCCAGCCCGGCGGCGTGCAGCAGTGCAAGCGCTCGCGGCCGGTAGAGCGCTATCGCCACCAGGGCTACGATAAGGGCTGCTCCCTGCAAGGCATCGCCGGCGGCGGCAAAGACCGGATCGACGAACAGGGCCAGCGCTGAAAGAGCGACGAAGAACCCCGGCGCGATCGACGGCCAGTCGAAGCCGGTGTCGGCGACCGCTTCGCTGCGACGGCCAAGCCAAACGAAGGCGAGCACGGCCAGTGTCACCACGTCGATAAAGAGGATGACGGAAAGGTTCGTCCCCGGCGCTTCGGTCATGTAGAAGATGGTCCAGATGCCCGTGGCGACGAAGGCTGCGGCCATCAAGAGCCTCCAGTCGCGGATGCGGGCAATGACGCCGGTGGCGGCGAGCACGATCGCCAGATAGCCAAACAGCGCCCACGGATTGGGCGCCTGCGAGGCGACGAGTAGCGGCGTCACCATGGCGCCGAGCAGGCCGACGCCGGCCAGCGCCTGACCGTGGACCAGGCTTGCCGCGATCGTCGCCACGCCGATGGCGCCGAGCAGCGTGAAAGCGAGCGCCGGGCCGATGAAACCGTAAATGCTGTACGCGGCGTAGACCGTGCCGAACAGGATGAAGGCGCCGGCCGCTGTCAGGATCGCCGGGATATAGGCACCGGCGGCACCTTGCACCGGCACCCTGAAGCCGGTGCGCCGGATGAACTCGCCGCCGCCGACCAGCGCCAGCCCAAGTGCCGCCGCCATGAAAAGCCGCACGCCTGGCCCGAAAATGCCGGCCTCGATCGTGTAGCGGATCAGGAACAGGCCGCCCAGCGCCAGCGCGATGCCGCCGACCCAGACCGCCCAGCGGGTACCGAGCGCCGTTTCGACGTCGGATTGGCGGGCGGCTTTCGCCGCTGCCGCCGGTTGCGCCGGCTCCGGTGCGGACGGCGCCGCGGTATCGGCTTCTGCCTCTGCAGCTGATGCGACCGCTGCGGTCTCGGCCCCTGGCGATGCGGCCATGTCGGCTGCCGCCGCCGGCGGGATTGCGCTATCCGCCGGTTTGCTGTCGTTTGCAGCCGGTTCCTTGGCTTGCGGCGGCAGGACAGGCGCGCCCGAAAGCACGAGGCTGCGCAACGCGCCAAGCTCGCGCTCGATCAGGCCGATACGGCTCTGCTGGCGTGAAATGATGACGAACAGCGCGATGATGGCGACGAGGCCAATCAGGCTTTCAAACATGGCGGTTCCCCCAAACCAGGCCAGTCGTCACTGACATTCAATGTTCAGTGACATTCAAATGCGGCGGCCAGACGGCCGGTCCATTCAACGTGCCGCCAGATTGGCCGCCGGAAAGATCGAGCACGTTTCGGTGCCGAAAGCCAGCAGCTTGCCGTTGGCATCCTTCAGCGCCGCTTCCGAAACCGCCAGCGTGCGGCCCTTGTGCACCACTTTGCCCTCGCACACCACCTCGCCGGTCCCTGGGGTGATCGGCCGCGTCAAATGATGTCGAGGCCGAGCAGCGAAACCCGACCGGGATAGGAGTTCCATTTCGCTCACCTGATGGCTTCGCCGATGGCGGTTTCCCCGGCAAATGCCTTGCCGCCCGCATAATGCTTGCGCAAGGCGGCGAGGAAGCCGGCGCGGGCGCCGGGTGGTTCGATACCGCGCGGCTCGTAGACATGGCGGGTCAAAAAGAAGCCGGTCAGCCGGAAGGCGTCGTCGATCGCCGCCGGATCGGCGCGCAGGCCCGAACCGCGCTGCAGGAAGGCAGGCAGCGCCAGCATCTTGTCGCGCCACGGCGCGCCCGCCGCCCGCGACACGGCGCGGCCGGATTTCGGCGAGACGTAGGCAAGGTCCTGCCTGGTGCCGGTCGCCGCACACTGGCTGAGATCGAGGCCGAAACCGAGTTCGTCGAGAACCAGCAGCTCGAAGCGGGCCACCAGCTCGCCGGCGGCATCGGCATCGTCGAGATGGGCGATCATGACCGCGAGCGTCTCATAGAGACCGCGATGGGCATCGCGCTCGGGCAGAAGACGCAAATGCGCGGCCATTGTCTGCAAGCCGTAAACGGCAACGGCGCTGTCCATCAGCCGGGCGGCGTTCATTTCGATGGCCTCGGCCTGGAAGGTGCCGAGATGTTCGTCGAGCCGCGCCCGCCACAACAGGTCGACGCGGTTGCCGGGCTGCAAGACCGGCTGCTGCTTGCGCGAACGGCCGCCGCGCACGAGACCGAGATGGCGGCCATGCGCACGTGTCATCACCTCGAGAATGGCGCTGGTTTCGCCATGCTTGCGGGTGCCGAGAATGATTCCCTCGTCGCGCCATTCCATGACCAGAGCTTGTCACCGGTTGCATGGCGAAATCAAGATGAGCGACTTATCCGCCGCAAGCCAAAACGGCCCGTAGCGTATCGCTACGGGCCGTTTTGGCGAGATCGTCGTTTGATCAGAACGAGCGCTGGAAGCGGAAGATGCCGCCGATTGCGTCGGCATCGTCGGCATCGAAATTGTCGTAATAATCGACTTCGGCGGTGATCGTGTAACCAGGAACGATGGTGTAGGCGACATTGGCCGCAACGGCGAAATCTTTGTCGTCGGTATAGGAGACCTGGGCGTTCAAAGAGGTCTTCTTGTTGACGGCATAGCTGCCGCCGCCCCAGACGGCAAAGTTGCCAGTCCACGGCTTGTAGAAGTTCTTTGCAACGTTGTCGTCGCTGCCGTAGCCCGCCATCACGAACAGGGTCAGGTCAGTAATCGGCTTGACGTCGAGGCGAGCTTTGCCGGCCCATTCTTCCGACGTGCTGTTATAGGCGCCGACGGCGGTGATCGCACCCCAGTCACCCTTGTATTTCACGCCGCCGACGACAAACGGAACGTAGCTGTCGATCGACTGGTCAGCGCCGGAGCCTGTTTCGACCGAGGCGACTGCCGTAAAGCCGTTACCGCCGTCGAAATAGTAACTGATCAGGTTGGTGTCCTTGGTGCCGTACGGGATGATGGTGTCCTGGACGACGTTGCCGGCGTAGCCGATGAACGAATCATAGACAGTTTCATCCTTGCCGACGCGGAAACCTCCAAGCTGGATCCAGGCGAAGTTCAGGGTAACCGCCTTGTTGTCCTGCACGCTGAAATCAACACCGCTCACGGTGTGTTTGGTATTGCCGAAGTTGAAACGGGTCTCGGTGTAGGTCTTCAACGTGCCGAGCTCGGTTTCCTGGCCGGTCCACGTCTTCAAATTGAAGCGGGCATTCTTGTTCCAGGTCTGCTGTTCGTCACCGTCCATAAGGTCGTGGGTCGTCGCGCCGTCGAAAACGCGGCCACCGTCGCCGAAGCTGGCGTCATAGCGGACATAGCCGCCGATGCGCAGGCAGGTTTCGGTGCCGGGGATATAGAAGTAGCCGGCGCCGTAGACGTCGCAGATCTTGACGTATTCAGCGGGTTCCGGCTCGGCGACCACAACAGCGTCGGCGGCGCGCGCGCCGGAGACCGCGACGAATGCCGCGGCTGAGCCGAGAAGAAGGCTCTTGATATTCATTTTCTGACCTCTCCAGTCAAAGTTAAAAATGGCTTTGGATTCATGGGTTGAACGGCTGAACGCCTCACCCACGTCGAAAAAGGCGCGCACCGCACCCCCTCTTCAGGCGGCGAACATACTCATCCGCATTCCAGTCTCAATGACGATTCCAAAAATAATCAATGTTTGAATAACAGAAGAAATCCATGTTGCACAAATATCACTTCATATTTTATTCACGTTTGCTCCCGGCACAAACGAGACATTGTCACAATTGTACGAAACTATACTTATTCCATTAGCCGGCAAACCGGTCATAGTCCGGTTGACATTCCTTTTACGTGTTATTTTTTGGAATAGACTTCTAACGTTGGCGGCGAAAATCAAGCCAACTTCGCCATCGCTGCGTTCTGTGCGGCAAGAACGACTTCCGCCACCAGATCCTGTTTGAGCATTTCAATGGGAATACGTCCGGCAAGGCCGGGCGCAGGGCCGACCAGCCACGACCAGGCACGCCGCGGATCGGGCATCGCGGATAACACTTCGTTGATACCCGGAGCCGGCCTGCCGTCGACGAACTGCGCCAGAGGAAATACATGTTTGCGGCCACCGGTGCGCAACGCAACGACCGTGCCGCTCCGCTGCCAGCGATGCAGGGTCGAGCGCGATATGCCGAGATTTTCCTGCAGGAAGGTCGACCCGGCGACCCGACCGGCCCAGTCCTCGACCCGCATCGCGTCGAGGTCGCCCGTTCCGGCCAGGGGTTGGATGTCTGCCCCTTGGCCTTCGTGCGCCGTCGACAGAGGCGTCCGGGTACGGCGTTCCGTCGCTTCGGCCGCCAATATCCGCACGAACCGCGACGCCATGCCGGGCAATCTTTCCTGCATGGTGTCGATCGCCCTGATGTCGGTCGGCGCAAGCAGGGCGACGGCGGCGGCAACGGCCCCGGCGACCCTGCCCGCTGCGACGACCGCATCGCTGTTCGTCACCTTGCCTTGCCGCGCCAGCACGCGCTCGATCTCAACAGCGACGGCGTTTGCAAACTCGATCTGACGGATGGGGTCGATGCGATTCCAAGTCCCGGTCATGTCCTAATCTGGCTGTTTGCCCGCCTGTTCCGGTTTGCTCGGAAGCGGGTCTTTCGCACAGCCTATAGGCAGGGTGTATGACGGAGAGACGACAAACGGGAACCACGCACGGTCGCAGTGTCGGCAGGTGCTCCAGCCGATCTAACTGAATATCGGAAATTTCTCAGAACCCGAGTTGTGTGCGTCAAGTTCTGCAAAAATGGCGTGGCAGTAGCTGTGACGTCGGCGTGTCCGCCGCGCAGCCCCCGTGTTTAG
>NZ_JAMYLU010000034.1:0-43073 GCF_040318135.1 Mesorhizobium sp. M1295 | reverse complement strand
CGCCAAGAGCCTCTGAAACAGCCCAAGCTTGACCTGAAACGAAACCCAATCCAAACATCTACGAGACCCAGGATCAGTCCGAAAAATGGCCGGCTTCAAATCGGAACACCGGCCGGAATGAAATCGGAATGACTGGCCGGCTTCAAATCGGAATCGATGGCCGGCTTCATCGGAATACGCAGCTTGGCACAAACTCCTCGCCGTCTCCGATGCCATCACTTCATTCGGAATGCGGGAGTGGGCCCATATCGGTCAAATCCCATGACTCTTGGTATTATTCCACGTCGAAATACCGCCCTGGCAATAGAAGCGCCTGCGCGACCCCGACAAGCCCGCCGATCAGCAGGTCGATCTGACATTCGCAACGCCGCCGCGCGGACTCGCTGTCACCAGTCATGCGGCCTTCGTCGTATATGTACCCTGCATGTCGCTGCGCTGGTACCGGGACGGCAAGTAGACAGAACAACGCGAAACACGAGCTACATCTGATCTTGCGGCTGAGCGCCAACGAGCCATGTTGGGCGATCCTCGAATGCTGCGTCTTTTGCAAGCCGCTCGCACAGCGCTTGCCAACTAGGATCGCCGGTGAATGCTGGTAAGCTGCCCCATGCCTCGCTCAAAGGCATCGCGCCATAGGCGTCGATCAACTGCTCAAAACACGACGTACCAGACTGGGCAAACAGACTAAACGGATCGATGGGGCCAGGTGAGATCGTGCGATGCCCCCACATACACGGCTCGCAGTCGGATCCTAGCGAGGCGGTTAAGCTACGATTTGCAGGTGACGGAAAGTCGGCGAGGGCAGACAACAACGCATGGCGCATAATTGGATAGTAGACAATCTGGCTATTACCGCCGAGCGCCCGCAGTCCAGGAAGTATCGACGTGACCAAAAATGACAGAAACAGACTGGGTATGATCTCACCCCCATTCAAGGACCGGACGAGCGCGTCAGGTGCGCATCGTAGCGAGAAGGTCCCGTTTGCATTCAACAGCAGGCCGCCGTCCAATCGCAGGGGAAAGACGCGCCCTCCTGCCAAATGCCAAAAGAAATCAGTGGTTGTCTTCGTCCAACCGCCCCATTGGCCGCAATTAAACGACTTGAAATGAGTAAGCAGCCTCTTCGCAAAAGAGCCTGCTCCAAACAGCGTTAACGAAAGCCACGACGACGGATCGCGAAGATGCTGGGCAACAAGTTCCGCCACGTCCAGATCGTCAATTTGCAGTAACTGTAGGTTCGATGCGAAGAAGCGGTGCCAGAGGCTCCGATTGGCTGCCTTGATAGCCTCGGCGGCCGAGCGAAACTCACCATCTGGCAGGGCCTTTTGCAAATGCTCGACCAATTGGCTCGCATCAGCAGTCTCTCCGGAATTCGTCAGAGCAAACCGCTGTGGCGAATGCCGACCGCAAATACTGAATGGATCCATTTTGCTGCGTGACAAACCGAAGACATTGAGGGTTCTATCACCGACTCGCAACCAACCTGGTCCTTTCTTCGCGCGTTCAGTGAATTTTACGGTCGAAGCCGAATAGGACACATACCAGCTGTCTTCATGGGCACGAAGCCCTATGGCACTAAAGATATGAGTATAGAACGCATCGGGTTCAAAAACCAGATTACAATGTGGGCCGGTCTGAATGACGGGTCGGCTGCGAAGCTGCTTACGGAGCTTTTCGATCTGCTGGTGCCGATAACCCAAAAGTAGCGCGCGATCTGCAAGTAGCAGTTCAATTTGCTCCAGAGCGTGCATGCGGACAGGATCTGCAGCGGCTGGTTTCGCGTCATAGACGGCATGCGCATACGCATGCGTCGGAAGTGTCGAGTACCGCGAAATGTACGGTTTGAGCCAAACCAACGCTTCGGCGACCGCCCTTGGAGATAACGAATTCATTGCATATATCCGATGTTTCTTGGACTATCATGTTGCATCAATGCCCAGCGTTATGATCGGAACTCTTGATCGTCCCGCAGCGGTTGCCGAAAAAAATTCGGCTATTTTATTCAACGGCGGAGCCTTATCGCATTTCTTGAAAAGGCCTCGTGTTCCATTTCGCTCTTCCCATCCGGATTGCTGGAAGTAGATCTCCGCCATTGCCGCATGAGCGTGCCATCTCTAGATGAATGTGTGCGTACACACATGGACAGGCGCTGCACACCGAAGTTTGAGCGTTCCAAAAGATGCGGCTCTGTGCAACTGCTTCAGTAGGCCTACGTTGACAAAGATCTATCAAATCACAGCAAATTATACAGTAACTTTCCAATTAAATTTAGATTTCGCCATCTTTTCGGAAATGTCACAATGGACCAAATATTAAATTTTATGACGTAAGAATGTCAAAGACGGCAAGCGCCATATTATTGCCGACATGGAAGGGCACTTGGTTGGGTCGACGGTACATGGGGCCGACATCCAGGACAGGGATGGGCAGTTGCCGTGATCGGAGACCATTCGACAGCTTTACCCGTGGCTGCGTCATCTATTCGCCGGTGGCGGGCAGGAGAAAGACTAACGGAGGCTCTGGCCGATCTGGGCAGGTGGACTATCGAACTCATCAAGCGCTCTGACACGGCCAGAGGGATCGAAGTACTGCCGCAATGATGGATGGTCGAGCGAACTTTTGCGGCCGGCCATGCTGGTCTGTCAGGACCCCGCTTTTCGAGGGGGTGCCCTCGATCCTGGAGCGAGATCAGGCTGCCGCCGTTCTGAAGGCCGTGAGAATGGACACGACACCGAGGCGGTTGAGGGAGCATGCGATCCTGCAACTGCTCGCGACCTATGGCCCAAGGTCGAGCGAGATCTGCAACCTCCGGCTTGAGGACATCAACTGGCGGGCGGAATCGATCCGCATCCGGCACACCAAGACTAAAGCCTATTCCTTCCTACCCCTGATGGAGCCGGCCGGCGAAGCAGTGCCTGCCTATTTACTTGTGGGGCGGCCGGCGACGTCAATGGCTCGAGGGTAACCGATGGTAGTGCGACATCCAGTTTGGGCATGGAGAGAACGACATCAGTGATGCAGATCCGGTCAAGCCGGGGATCGCGAGAACCTGAGTGATTCAACGTGTATCGCAGCGCTGCAGCTTGGTGAGGGCCCGATCCACCGACACCATCATGGCCATCTTCCGGAGGCCGCACAAAAACGGCCGAACACCTGAATGAACCTGACCGGTTCAGTATTGCCATTGTTAGAGTCTTTTTGCTCAACGTGGGCTGTCCACACATGAGTCTGCGGGTGTCGATCGCCATTCATTTTGGCCGTTTGCAGAAGTGGGGCCACGGTCGCCCAAGTTCGTCCACCGCCGTCCGAAGCAGCGTCATAATGCCGGGAATCCCGGCTTCGACGTTGTCGTCACCTATCCATTCCATCCGTTGGTTGGGCAGACCGTTGCGGTGGTCGGCGAGCATGATCATGACGGCATCTGCCACCTTTTGGTTCGGCAGCCGCACGGCGGAACCTTCCATCTTCCCGACTGGATTGCCGCCCCACAGGCCGGTTCGGTTGCGATCGTTGCCGCGCCCCGACTTTCGCTCACACACCTCCTCGAACTTCGCGCACTTCTCGATCATCTCGTAGGCTCTCTTCCAAGAGACTCGATCTCCGGAGGAGGACATGCCGATGAAGAGTCCGCTGCGCACCCAACTGGATTTGTTTGTGCCCATCATACCATGTCGGGCGAGGAACGCGTAAAGGCGGTTGTGCTGTTGCAGTCTCTACTCGTCGAAGCAGCGTCCGTGCAGGGCGTCGGACTGTTGATCCCGGAGGAAGGAGGCGGGTGATGAGCAAGACTACCGCTGAACACCTTTGCCGCAGCGCCATCATCTACATCCGGCAATCAACGTCCTACCAGGTCGTAAACAACTTGAGAGCCAGCGTCGCCAATATGGCCTAGCTGAGCGGGCTCGGCAGTTGGGTTGGGATGATGTGCAAATCGTCGATGACGATCTCGGCTGATCCGGCGCCGGCACGGCTGGGCCCGGCTTTGAGAAGCTGTTGGGCCATCTGCGAAGATGTCGGAGCGGTCGTCTCGCTGGAGGAGACGCGACTGGCGCGCAACGGCCATACTGGCACACCTTGCTTGAGTTCTGCGGGTTGGTCGGGACATTGATCGTAGATGAAGATGGCGTCTACGATCCGCATCTGATCAACGATCGTCTGCTGCTTGGCATGAAGGGCACGATGAGCGAGATGGAGCTTTCGGTGTTCCGGCAGCGCTCCATCGAAACGCTCAGGCAGAAGGCTCGCCGGGGGGAACTTCTGCTGACTGTGGCTGTCGGCTATGTCAAAGCGGATGATGGGCAGCTCGACAAGGATTCGGATCCTCGTGTCCAGGAGGGCATTGCTCTGGTGTTCCGCAAGTTGGCCGAGTTGCAGTCGATCCGGCAGGTTTTGCTCTGGTTCCGGCAGGAGCAAGTTCTAGTTCCGGCCGTCGTTCAGGGCCGCGAAAAACACGCGATTGAATGGAAGATGCCGGTCTATCACACGCTCCACCACATGCTGACCAATCCGGTCTATGCCGGCGCCTACGCATTTGGCCGGCGCGGAACGCGCGTTGTAATCGAAGGCGGACGCAAGCGCGTTATGCGTGACAGCATGCGCCGGAACTGGAAGGACTGGTAGTTTTTGATCCGCAGCCACCATGAGGCATATGTTTCCTGGAGGAGTTCGAGAGGAATCAGCACTTGATCGCCGACAACGCCAACGGCAAGAGCTACCTTGGGCGCGGGGCGATCCGCCGCGGAGAAGCCTTGCTGCCAGGCCTATTGCGCTGCGCACGCTGCGGCCGTCGATTGCATGTCCCTTACAGCGGCAAAGGCGGAAACACCCAAGGCGGCGCTGGCTGCCATGGAGGTGCAAGACCAGGAGCATAGCGACAAGCGACAGCAGGTCGAGAATGCTTGCCGGCAGGCCCGGTACGAGGTGGAGCGTGCACGCCGCCGATACAATGCGGTCGATCCCGAGAACCGGCTTGTCGCCGGTGAACTCGAGCGACGCTGGAACGAGAAGCTGACCCACCTGGCCGAGCTTGAGGAGGAGCTGGACCGCTTGGCCCCGCTGCAAGCACCAACGGTCTCCACCGACGATCGTGCAAGGCTGATGGCTCTCGGGAACGACCTCGCCCGGGAATGGGACAGTCCGGGCGCTTCGAACGAGACGCGCAAGAAGATCATTCGCTTGTTGGTCAAGGAGATCATCGTTGATGTCGTGGACGATAGTCTGGCGCTCATCATCCATTGGCAAGGTGGCGATCACACACGTCTCATCGTGAAGAAGAACAAGGTCGGGCAAACCCGCTGGACGATCGAAGGCGATACCCTTGATCTTGTTCGGGTACTGGCCCGCCAGATGTCGGATCTGTCCATCGCCGCCATCCTCAATCGCGCCGGCAAAAGGACAGGGAAGGACAATAGCTGGACGCGTAAGTAGGGTGTGCAGTCTTCGCAACACCCATGGCATTGCGCCATACCGGGACGGCGAACGTGCGGAGCGTGGCGAAGCAACGCTCGACGAAGCCGCGGGGATCCTCCAGGTCAGCCCGTCGACAGTTCGTCGCATGGTCAACCGCGGCACGTCGGCAGCGAATCAACTATGCAATGGTGCACCCTGGATCATTCACCTCTCGGATATCGAGAATGATGCCGTTCGGCGTAATGCGCGGCGGTCACGGCGTCCGGCGTCTCATGATCCGCGTCAAAATGTCCTTAATTTATAGATCGACAGATGAGTAGTATATCGCACCGCCGTCGCTGCCGGCGAAGAGGCTGTTTGTAATTGTCTGGACCTGACGCGCGCTCCACGATGTTGGAGTCGATCTCGATGCGACCGTCCGTCAGATAGCGTTCCAGTTCGTGGTGAGGATTTAACAGTCTGGGATTCCCAGGAACGCTGGCCGGGAGGGAGAGGTTCGCTTCTTGGGCGAGGTCGACGCATCGGAGACGAGCATGCGCCGAGTTATCCAGCGGATCGCCACAAGTTCGGCCGGGTGAATTTTTGTTACAAGGCCGGCCCGACCGGCTATGGTCTCTATCGGCTGATCCATTCGCTCGCCCATGAATGCATGGATGTCGCCCCGTCGCTGATCCCGAGGAAGCCTGGCGTCCGCAATCGCGATGGCGTTTTTCAGCTTCGCGACATCAATTCCGACAAATGCTCCCCTGTAATCTGCCACGGCTCGACCTCCTGTGATGAGGATCGGCTCGGACCGCCCGAAGCAACCCTCGGACGCGCAGTGTAGGGCGAGCCACCTCACCGGCAGAGGCGGACATACGGTATTACTCATTCCAGGAGACCAGACAGGCTTCCTCGAGGGCCGGGCGATCTTGGTTTCCAGCCGTTCGTTGCGGGCGAGCCCGAAGACGTAGTCGACGCGGTTGATCTCGCACCAGCCCATCAGCTCCTCGCGCGCAAAACCGGAATCAGCGCGCAGGATGATGCGGGCTTTTAGTCTAGTGCGCGTCCATAAAGGCCGGTTTTTCTGAGGTTCAAGGGTCGTTTGGCCGCGCAACCGGTGCTGCTTGGCAGCGCGTGATGGCACGAGGCGTGCAGATCGCGAGCGAGAGCATTTGCAGCGGCCATGCCAGCATAGGGTATCGGCCGGCGCCCGCCGGCGAGCCCACTGAGCGCGCCCCGATGAGTGGCGTCAGACCGGTTTGAGGCGGGTGAAGAGTGCGAGATTGTAAGCCACCACAGAGGACCAGACATAGGTCTTGAAGTGGCCGAGCCCGCGCCAGGTGCAGCGCCCCAAGCCGTAGGCACGTTTCAGGCAGGAGATGCCGGCCTCGATGCCGGCGCGGAAGTTGCGCAGCTTTCGATAGACCCAGCTGCTTTTGACCATGTCTTCGACCTTGAGGCCGCTCTTCTGTGGAAGGCCATGTCGCGCACACCGCAGGCCTTGGCCCGGCGCAGATTTTCGCGGCTGGCATATCCGCATCGGCCGCCGCCTGCCGCGGCGCCTGGTCGTAGAAGGCGATGTGGCGCTCAAGCATCGGCAAGAACCGCTCGCTGTCGGCCGGGTTTCCGGTTTCGATGACGAGGTCAAGAATCAGCCCGCTTCGCCCGGTGGTCAAATTGAGCTTGTGGCCATAATCGACGTCGCGGCTGCCCTTGACGATGATGTCGCATGCGGCTCGAACAAGCTGACCAGCTTGTCGCCGGCCTACACCGCCTCGCCGGTCAGGACCCGCCGCTCTGTATGGGCGATGATCTGTTCAATCAGCGGCCGGTAGTGGCGGATCTGGGCCTGCCACAGTTCGCCGGCCGGCCTCCCCGCCAGGGGCAACTGCGCCGCCTGCTCGACTTAGGCCAGGGTTTTGCGGGTGATCTTGAGCAGCTCGCGGTAGGCTTGACCCGTTTGGGGCGGCCGCGGGCATACTTGATCGTCCGGGCCCGCCTCTT
The DNA here is from genome assembly GCF_040318135.1 of Mesorhizobium sp. M1295. Taxonomy (NCBI): domain Bacteria; kingdom Pseudomonadati; phylum Pseudomonadota; class Alphaproteobacteria; order Hyphomicrobiales; family Phyllobacteriaceae; genus Mesorhizobium; species Mesorhizobium sp. M1295. Next base: position 35,678 of record NZ_JAMYLU010000034.1, on the reverse strand, counting down.
CGCCGCGCGGCAATGATGGTGCCATAGTATGGCGCTGTCAAGTGCATCCGCCTGCTGCAACAAATCACCCGCACGGCATCCCACAATAGGCTGCTGTCGCTCGGCTCGTGGTTCAGCGCCGCGGTGACGGTGCTGTCGAGCCGCATGACGCTGCCGGTTTCGACCCTGTGCTGGCGGGCGCTCGTCAGGAGCACTCGATTGATGTCTTCCAGGTTTCGGCCCGTATGGCGCTGATCGTCTTATGCAGCACCGACTTCTTCGGGCTCCACCCCCACGGCAGCCGGGCAAAGGCCCGGAACGAGGCGGAGTCTTCCAGATGGAAGGCCAGTTCCTGATAACTCAACTGGCGGCATTGCTTAAGCAGCGCGCAGCGCAGCACTGCTTCCGCCGGCAGGCCCGCGCGACCGGTTTCCTTGACGCCATGTGTGGGACCCTAGCCATGCGGGATCTCGTCCGCGCACGGGCGGCCGCAGTCGAGACGCTTCGCGTCTACCGGCAGCATGTGAGCGCCTTGATGCTCAAGCACGGACGGATCTATCCTCGCAGGAAAGGCTGGTCGATGCGCTATCTGCGCTGGCTGCAGGAACAACCGTTCGATCATCGCACTTCAGGAAATAGTTGAAGCAGTCCGCGTCTCGAAAGAGCGGGTCGAGCGACTTGAGGGTGTGATCGAGGAGTTCGTTCCGACCTGGTCACTGGCGCCGATAGTGCGGGCGCTGCAGACCCTGAGGGGCGTAGAGCTGATCGTTGCCGTGACATTCGCCACCGAGGTTGGTGACGTACAGCGGTTGGAGAGCCCGCGCCAGCTCATGGGTTATCTTGGCCTCGCTCCCGGCGAACGATCGACCGGGGAGACAGTCCCGCACCCCAGACCCGGGCGCGATCATGCCACCGCCTTCAGAGCCGACAGCACCCGCCGCAACGCTGCCTCGCTGACCGCGGCGTCCACCCGCACGCGCACACCGCCACCAAGACGATCTCAAGCATGCCGCGCTGTTCCGCCCCGGCCGGCGCGGCTGGTGAGGCAGCCGACGCGCTGCTGATAACTTCGACGGGGACCAATTCCAGCGGCGAAGCCGCCGACGTCGGCGTGCGCATCTGCCGGCGCCTCGTGAACAACAGGTTCCCATTGACATCGTGCCGCCGCGCCACCAGCGACACCGACGACCCTGATTTACAGCTCTCGGCAACCAGCCGCTGCTTCTCTTCGAGAGTGTATGACTTGCGTCGGCGGGCGCGCGCCATCCCAGAAACTTGGCCAGCCACTGCATCCGTCGCGATCGGTCCCTTAAGCCTCGCTCGTGGACGCTATCGTCAGACGTCCAGAGCGCGATCGCTATCCGATCCGAACCTCGCCCGGGAAGGCGGTCGTCACCGGCCGTTACCGGCCGTTACCGGGCGCTTACAAATCGCCTCCATAAGGAAGTGAAACACAAACCCGACATCAGCGAAATCCTTCGATTCAACCTGAATGTCCGACGCTCTAGCCTACCGATGGAGTTGTCTAATCGCGTCTCTGGCTTCAAGCATCTATGGAGTTGATAGGGTACTGCCCGGAGCATGATTGTCTTTGACGAGACATGGTTCAACGCATCAGCGGAATGGCTCGGCTCACGTCCCGCGGGGTGACCTCGGCGCTCGACCCAGAGTTGATCGAGGGGTGCTCAACGTCGTCCGCCAGCTCGGCACCGAGCATGACCGAGTCTGTTTCTTCTGCGCCGGCAAGATCGTCGAATACGGCACCGCCCGACCAACTCTTAAGCGATCCGCAGAGCGAATGCGTGAGTTCCTCGGTGCCATGATGTGGGTGAAGCGATCCAGAAGGGCGTCGCATCCTCCACTGTCACCTGCTACGAGCTCCCCTCGCCACTCATAATCTGTTGCGCTGCAGCCGTTCTCGCATCCTGGACGCCTTGCCCCATGCCGAGCGATTCCGTTCATCCAAATTGAGAGATTTCTTCATGGGTAAGGACCGAAATTCCATTGAATAATCCTGCACACGTGCAGCCACGTTTGCCTTCAGAATGACCGTCTTCTGCGCGTCCGAGTACTTCTATGCCTTCATCGTCTACCGCTTCCTCCAAGCCAGGGGGATGTTACCGCGGAAACTACTTTCGAACGATGCATTTGTCAGGGTTCAGATCAGATCGGCGAGATTGACGGCACGCCTTTGTCGACATGCGCTGACGACGATGTCGGCGAGCACAAGGATCTTGTGCCGCCGTGAGCGCGCAGAGCGCCTCGTCACGAGATAGCTTGCGTAGAGGGAGGCAATGCCAGATGCAGCTTGCAACGCGACAACATCAGTCCCGATTTGGAACTCTCGCTTTGCGTTTCTTACCTGATTTCGCTGTCGTAGAAGAGGTCGACGGGGGCGAGCGGAGGTGTAGAGCCCAAGCTCTCGATTTCAAATGTGTGTTGAAATCCGCAAGGTGAGCATCGAACCGGAGTAGAGCGTTACCTGCTGCATCCGTGCGATGTCCGGCGATCAACGCGCCAAGCACTTCAGCAACCGCGAACGCCGGGGTCATTGTATGAAAAAAGGAGGGACTTTTCGTCTGGACAAGAACGACATCGTCCGCAACGCGGGCGAGCGGAGCTACCAAGCTGTCGGTGATGGCGACGATCGGGATGCCATGCTGATGCGCACATTCGGCAATCTCGACGGTGACGCGTGTGTAGGGGAACACGCTTGTTGCGAAGAGCACGTCGTTGCGACCGGCGCGGGACAATGCGTCCGAACCGGTGCCGCCGATCGCTTCAAGTATAACCGACTTGTCCCCAATCATGGACAGAATGTAGTGAAGATGCCAAGCGATCGCGTGGCTCGACCTTAAGCCGATGCAAAAGACACTCTTGGCGTTCGCAAGGCGCCTTGCGGTTGATACTATTGCATCCAGTTGAGACGACTCGGCCAGCTGCCCAATCTGGGCCGCTTGCGCCAGCAGAATTTCGCGAGCCAGGCCGTGGTCGCCTTTGAGTTTTTGAGCAGCCGCTTGCGCGTCGGCCTTCCCAGCGAATCCGAAATCGCCGCTGCGAACCGCCTCAGCATAGATTTGGCGAAGCTCGTCGTATCCTGTGAGGCCAAGATGCTTGGCCACTCGTGTCATGGTGGCCGGCAGAACGCCAGCCAGACGCGCCTGATCGCGCATAGACAGCAGCGCGACGTCGTGGGGTTGGTCAATAATATAGCGCGCTGCCAATTGGAACTGCTTCGACATGGCGTCGATGTCTTCGATCAATCGCTCCGTAAAAGGTCCGTCAGCCATCATTTACATCTAGCGTGCATGTTAGCATCTGCAACATGTTGCATTGCTCAGACAAGTGATTTTTTCGGGCTGATGCGAGTGCCGCGGTTGCTTCCTCCACAATCTAAGTTTCAGGACCTGCTCGTGGCGAGCCGATCCCCGGTTTGAGACGAGATTTAGGCATAAGCTCACTTCCGTAGGGCAGGGCTCCCTTGTAGTCGCCGGGAAAAACGACCGTGGAGTGCGCCGAAAACGCTTGTACTTCGATCAACTCCATTTCGGATCTTCCGCTGGTTCGTCGGCATCGGCATCGACGATGCGGCATGGAACCATTCAGTGTTCACGAAGAATCGTGACCGGCTGCTGGAAGGGGACATCGCGGCAAAAGTTCCTGGCGGTGCTGGCGGGCCAAGGTGAAGAAGCTTTTGTCGGCGCAGCACTTCTCGGTTGACGGCACGCTGATCGAGGGCTGGACCTCGGTGGAGAGCGTCAAAGCGAAGGACGGTTCGGACGAGCCACCGGCGCAAGGCGGTGGGCGCAACGCCGAAGCGGACTTTCATGGCCAGAAGCGGTCGAACGACACGCATGCTTCGACCACCAATCCGGATGCCAGGGGAAGGAGACCAGGCTGTGCTTCATCGGGCATGGGCTGATGGAGAACCGCCGGGCCTGCTGGTCGACACCTGCCTGACGCTGGCCGACGGACATGCCGAGCGAGTGGCGGCATTGCACATGATCGAGCCGCGCCGACCGGCCTCGGGCGATCACGCTCGGTGCCGATAAGGCCTACGACGCGGAGGACTTCATCAATGAGTTGCGCTCGATGAAGGTGACGCCGCACGTGGCGCAGAACACGAACAGGCGAAGTTCGGCGACCGATCGCCGCACGACCCGACACGGCGGCTATGCCGTCAGCCAGTTGTATTCGCAAGCGGACCGAGGAGACGTTCGGCTGGATCAAGACGGTCGCCTGACAGGCGAAGATCAAGTTGCGCGGCCGCGATCGCGTCGGATGGACCTTCACCTTCGCGGCTGCCGCCTGCAACCTGGTGCGGCTGCGCAGGCGCATCGCGGTGCCGACATGACTGCGCCCGCAGCTGCCAGTTGATCAGCCGCTGGCGCATCGTCGAAGCCGATCTGTGGGATCGCAGCTACCTGAACCTCGGCGGTCCCGCCATGATCACCATCGATGGCGACAACGATGGCAAGATCGCCCTTGATGGTTCACTTCACATAGGCTGGATGTGACGAGATGGACGAAGTTATAGGCGACCCTAGGCCGAACTGCTCGACGACGGCTCGATCGAGATCACATTCACCTACCACAACGTCGATGAGGCCATCCTCAAGGCCAAGCGCGATACTTTTTCAACAGATGGGGTGAATAATGCTTCAAGGCTATTTCCCTCCTTCAGGATTCACAACCAGAAGTGTGCGCCTCACCGACCCCAATCAGAGAAGCCTGCTAGGTGCCTTCATAGGCTCCGGGGCCCATCGTCAGCCACATGCGGATCAGGTCTAACCTGAGGTCGATGGCGATGTGGTTCTGATACCAGGGCGGGAATGGCGATGTCTACTGCCGGAATCTTCGTGTTGCGCTGCTTCGGCGCGGCGATATCTCCACCGCTCGGAGCCATCTGTGATTCACATGGTTCACCTATACGATTTATGAAACAGATGTTGCAAATTAAATCGCCTCTGTTATCGTGCCCAGCGGTTACAATCCCGTCTAGCGGGTCATAGGAAGGACTTGATGTTTCAAACAGTTACCTACGAAATCCAGGACAGCATCGCCGAAATTCGTCTGAATCGTCCGCACCGGCTGAACGCAGTGGTGCAGAAATTATACGACGAAGTCCTGGTAGCTCTGGATCGATCTGAAAAAGACAAAAACGTGCGCGTCATCGTCCTAACCGGAGTAGGGCGGGCGTTTTGCGTTGGCGCCGATTTGAAGGAACACAAGGCCGGTCGTACGGCATTCGACAGGCGACAATATCTGATGAGCGAACAAAGGGTGTGTCGTCGTCTGGTCTCCCACCCGAAGCCTGTCATTGCCGCGGTGAACGGTTATGCGCTTGGCGCCGGTGCCGAGATAGCACTCGCTTGTGATTTTATTGTCATGGCTGCATCGGCGCGGATCGGACTTCCCGAAATCGGCCTGGGCGCATTCCTCGGCGGCGGAGTCACACACATCCTTCCGCGACTTGTTGGCCTGGCAAAGGCGCGTGAGCTACTCTTCCTAAGCCGGCAGATCGATGGAGCGGAAGCGGTCCGGATCGGGCTAGCTTCAAACTGTGTCCCCGACGAAGACTTCGCTGAACGGGTCCGCACCCTCGCAGGCGAACTATCGAAAAAGGCGCCATTCTCCATGCAGCTTGCGAAAGAGCAGTTGGCGTCCGCCGCTGACGGTACGTTCGAAGCTTCGCTTACCGCCGAGCTTGAGGGTATGACGTTTTGTTCGACAACGCGTGATTGGCAGGAAGGTGTCAACGCCTTCGCCGAGAAGCGTTCGCCGGTCTTCCGGGGGGAATGATGGTGTCGTCGAACGAACTGGCTGACATTCTATCCCCGAACTCAATCGCAATTATCGGCGCATCCAAGAATCCGGCCAAGCGCGGATATCGGTCGATCAGGAAACTCCTAGATGGCGGCTATGCGGGGGAAATCTATCCGATCAATCCGAAAGAAAGTGAAATCTGCGGCATTAGGTGTCTACCCGATCTGGGCAGCCTGCCGGGGCCAGTCGACCTTGCGCTGGTCTGCACTCCCGCGGCGACCGTTGCTTCAGTCATCACCGAATGCGCCACAAAAGTAGTGCGCGGTGCAGTGGTTCTGGCGGGTGGCTTTGGAGAGGCTGGAGACAGCGGCAAGCGGCTCCAGGATGAAGTGCTAGCGGCCGCGCGCGCCGGTGGGGTGAGGATCATCGGGCCAAATACCTCGGGCCTATTTAATACTCACAAAGCCTGCAATCTCGTCGGCTTTTCGGACCTGCGGAAGGGCAACATTGGCCTTTTGTCCCAGTCCGGCAACATGGCTCTGTCACTCGTCACCGAAGCCCAAGCCAACGGGCATATAGGTGTGAGCACTTATGTGGGGATAGGTAACGAGGCTGATATCCGCTTCGACGAGTATCTCGACTACTTTGCGGCCGATCCCAATACCAACGTGGTGATCGCCTACGTTGAAGGACTGAAAGACGGCTGCCGCTTTTTAAACGCCTTAAGGCGGATCTCGCGGGAGAAACCAGTTGTTATTTACAAATCGGGTCGCACAAGTGCCGGACGCATTTCCGCGAAGTCTCATACCGGCGCTTTGGCTGGCGAATATGCCGTCAGCGAAGGCGTGCTGAGGCAAGCCGGCGCAATCCTTGCACATCGGTCCGACGAGATCCTGCCGATCGCGGAGGCCCTATCGTTGCTGCCCCCCCTGCGCTCGCGCCGCCTCGCCATCCTCGCGGATGGCGGAGGCCACGCGACAATTGCAGCCGACGCCTTATCTGAGCGCGGTCTGGCGCTCGCTCCTCTGAGCGAAGACACGCGGCGGCGGCTGGCGGCAGAACTTCCTCAGGCCGCGTCGGTTATTAACCCTGTCGACGTAGCTGGGGGTACGGATTCGGACCCATCTGTTTTTGCCGCTTGCGCCGAGATTCTCTTGCAGGATCCGATGGTGGACGGACTTCTAATATCAGGTCTCTATGGTGGTTACGCGGTCCGTTTCTCACAAGACCTGCTCGCAGCAGAAATCGATGCCACGAACCTCATTGGCGCAATGCCACACCGGTTCGGCAAGCCCATAGTGGTCCACAGCCTGTACTGTGCGCTTCAGGCAGATCAGCGGCCGTTGCCCCTCCTCGAGATGCGCGGTGCAGGCATCCCAGTGCACAGCTCCCTGGAAACTGCCGTGCGATGCATGCAGGCTCTAGCGGAGCACGGTGAGGTGGGCCGCGCCTTTGCCGCGCCGCCGCCAAAGCAAGCGCAGCACGGGAAAATCTTTGAGCAGTTTCTTGCGCGATGCAGAGCAGAGGGCAGACGGGTAGTTTTGGAGCACGAAGCGCGAGCCAGTCTGCGCGACTTCGGCCTGAATCTCGCCCCGGCTTTGCTGGCTGTGAACGCAAAAGAGGCCGAAGAGGCTTTTCTCCGTGTTGGCGCGCAGCCGGTTGCGATGAAAATTGTATCTCGCGATATACTGCACAAAACAGAAGTCGGCGGAGTCAAACTCAATGTCGCCGACGTGGCATCAGTGCACCGCGGCTTCTTTGAGATTGTAGCCAATGCCAAGGCTGCAGTAACCAATCCGAATATTGCCGGTGTCCTAGTCACTCCGATGGCAGCGAAGGGGGGCGTTGAGGTTATCGTCGGCGTAGTGCGCGAAGCCGTATACGGCCCCGTCATGATGTTCGGAGTTGGTGGGGTTCTCGTCGAAGTTCTTAGGGATGTTGTGTTTCGCGCGCTCCCGATCTCGCGCAATGATGCCTTCACGATGTTGGATGAAATTAAGGCGCAGGCGGTTCTCGATGGTGTGCGTGGGGGAGCGCCGGTTGATCGAGGCGCGCTCGCAGATTTCATGGTGAGTATCTCGGATTTCGTTGAAGCCTACCCGGAAATTGATGAACTCGACCTCAATCCAATCCTTGCGTATTCCGACGGTTTGGCCGTCTTAGATGTTCGCGTCCTTCTCACCGCGCGGTCAGTAGAGAAGCAAGGAATTGACGCATGACCGATCTGCCAAAACTCATCAACTCAAAACACGACGTTAGCGACCGCGTCGCCATGCTCGTGCTCGACCGTGACGACGTCCGCAACGGTCCTGATCGACGTATCGTGCGGACGGTCGACTGGATCAATGGTGACGCGGCCGTTTGGTATTGGTATTGACGGGAGCTGGCAAGGCTTTTTCCGCCAGCGGCAACGTCAAGGACATGCGGGATGGTAGAGGAAGCTTCGCCGGGAATGTCTTTGAGGTGCAAGATCGCTACCGCCGCGGAATCCAGCGAATCGCGCTCGCATGCACTGCCTGGAAGTGCTTACCATTGCCGCCGTCAACGGCGCCGTGATCGGAGCGGGCTTTGATCACGCTACGATGTGCTATATTGCGAATGATGACGCGGTATTCGGCTCGACGTTCGTCAATCTCGGAATCGTTCCGGCAGATGGCGGCGCTTGGTTCCTGCAGGATCTGCTCGGTCCCCAAAGAGCAGCGGAGCTGATTTTTACGGGACGTCTGGTGCGCGCCGAAGAGGCTCTACGTCTAGGGATCGTACTCGATATCGCAGCAGCATACGAATTGCGAGCGCAAGCGCTGCAGCTTGCCGCAACCATTGCCGGCAAACCTCCTCTCCTCAGGCACTTCGGCTCGTCAAGCGGCTGCTGAAGGCTGCGCGGCGGTTGGACTTACCTGATTTCCTCGACCTCAGCGCGGTCTCGCAAGGCCTTCGCCACAATGCTTCGGACCATCTCGAGGCGGTGGAGGCCTTTCTGCACAAGCGCGCTCCCCAGTTTCAAGGGCGCTGATTGCACCGGCGAGGGGTGTGCAGTGCCTCTCGTCCCGGCGATTCGGGCGTCCTGCCAACGTTGCAACCTCCAGCAACTTGCATGTGTGCGCCCGTGATCTCGCAAACTGAACGGACACAGGGGGCGCTTACTGAGAGTTCCGACTCAAGGCAGCTGTGGTGGACGACCATCAAGGCTCGCATACTCTGGGGGGTAGAAACGGACGCCAAGCGTCGACATCGGTGATTGCCTAGAAAGGCGATGCTGGTGCTAATGGGGTTATCGACATGTCTGAAAATAGTCGCGGGCTGGCAGGAGAAGATACGCTAGCGAGGCATTCTCCTCGCTTTTGCAGTAGCCAACGAGGAGAGGCATACACACCGGCACTTTTGCACAGTTCGCCGAGAAGCGCTGACCGCACAAGCCCGCCTGCAAAACGGTGCATTTGTGCGTATTTCAGATAAAAATGCCGATTTCCCGCTCTGCCAGGCCATATTTGCACAACGCGACTTAAGGGTGCTGGTACTCTCGATATATGGGGGTCCCACTCGGCGCATTATAAGCCAAGACGCCTAAGCGGTCGCGAATGCGACAGAACGGAAATTAGATAGGGAGAACAGAATGAATAAATTGCCGCTCGACCGCCGTGCAATCATCAAGGCGATGTTGTTGGGATCGGTGGCGCCGTGGGTCATGAGTTCGAGGGCCTTGGCCGCGTCGTCCTGCGACGATCACGTCGTGCGTGTCGGTGCAATCATTGCCCCTGACACGATGAACCCATTTGCCACCTGGAGTTCGTTTTATCCACTGATATACACAAATGACTTCCTGGTCGGCGTGGACGCCCAACGTCATCCCGATCGCACGGGATTTGCCAAAGAGTGGTCGGTTGCCGACGACAAGCTCACCTGGACCTTAAAAATCTGGCCTGGGATGAAGTGGTCTGACGGCCAACCTGCGACGGCCAGGGACGCTGCATTCACCTATAATTATCTGCGTGGTTCCATAGGTAAGCCTGACGAACTGAACGTCGGCGCGAGCAATACGAGTGGCCTGGAGAACGTCGAGTCCGTCGCGGCACTTGATGACCAGACTCTGCAAATCGTGACCAAGGTCCCGACTCGCTGGCCAATCGACAACATCATAATGATTGTCCCCGAGCACATCTGGAAAGATATTAGCTACGCAGATGCACGTAGTACCTTCCGCAACGACCCGCCCCTTGTAGGAACTGGGCCAATGATCGTTACGGAATTTCAGCAAGGCCAATTTGTCCAGCTTACTCCTAACGAATATTTCCGGACGGGCAAGCCGGCAACGGCCGGTATGATCCTTAATTTCTTCACTACAGCAGATCCGATGGCCCAAGGCCTCAAGAGCGGCAATCTCGACTTTGGCTTCGGCATTACAGTTGCCCAGTGGGAGGACCTCTCGAGAGACCCCGAAATCGTGGTTGCAGAAGCGCGTATTGAGCAACGAAATTACTTGGCCTTCAATACTGTCTCCGGACAAGGCGCGGGGAGCACCCAGGCGTTGCAGGACTCGGCGTTTCGCGATGCGATCGGCTATGCGATCGACCAGAAGACGCTCGTCGAACGTGCCTTCCGAGGGCATGCCGACCCTGGCGTGGGACTGGTCATGCCGTCGGCCACTGAATACTACTCGGAGTTGAGCGACATCAGGCGCCACTTCGATCCCGCCGAGGCGGGTCGCCGGCTCGATGCTGCTGGCTATCGGGACGCCGATGGTGACGGCATCCGGGAAGACAAGGAAGGAAACAAGTTCCAGCTCGAGCTGATCACTGGAACGATAGCGGGCAATTTGGAAATCCCAATTGCAGCCGTGCAGTTTATCGCGGGGTGGCTGGCCCAAATTGGGATCCCCGTTTCAGTCACCCAGCTCGACCCCGGGGCGCTCAATGCCCGTACGGCGGTGCCGGCGAAGGGTGGGGGAGGCTGGGATCTGCTCGTTGCCTCTAGCTGGGATTCACCCTCGCCTCTCGGCGTGCTCAAAATAGGCAAAAGTACTTACCTCTTCAACAAGTCATACTGGAAGAACGAGAAGTTCGATCAGATCCTGTCTCAAGTCGAATCCACCGTCGACCTCCAGAAAAGTAAAGAATTGGTCGACCAGGCGACGCGTCTCATTTACGCGGAGGCACCTTACATCATGCTTTGTTACCCGACGCTCCTCGAAGCCTATCGCAAGGATTGCTTCGAAGGCTGGGGGGAGGACCTGTCGACGTGGAGTTACTTTCCGTTCGACCGGTTGAGGCCGGTTTGAGATGCTCTTGATGGAAAGCGAAGCCAGATGAGCCGGCGCATCTGGAGTATCCTCATCAGGGCCATCATAACCCTCCTGATGGTGGCGGTTCTGAACTTCGTCCTGTTCCGGGTCATTCCTGGCGACCCTGCATCGCTACTGCTCAGCGGGGCACGTGTCAGCGTGACCGCTGAGCAGATGGAGGCGCAACGCCAGAACTGGGGCCTCGACCGTCCGCTGTTTCCCGACCAGGTGGTCGACTACTTGTCCGCAACTCTGCATGGCGATCTCGGCTACAGCTTCAAGTTCAGAGGCAGGCATGTCGCCGATCTGATTCTAGAGCGATTGCCGGCCACCATCGTGCTTGTAGGTCTAGCCCAATTGATCGCCATTCTGTGTGGGGTTTTGCTCGGGCTATATGCGGGTTGGCGAAGGGGAGGAGCCGTCGATTATATTGCCACTGGAGCATCTCTGGCGCTCTATTCTACGCCGGCTTTTTGGCTCGCCATGATCCTGGTTGTGATCTTCAGTACGGCATTGGGCTGGCTTCCGGGTTATGGTGCACTTTCGCCCGGCGCAATTACGGGTTCGCTTGATCGGTTGCTCGACTACTTGCGCCATCTCGCGCTCCCGGTCACCGCGGTGGCTCTTGGACTAATCGGCCAATACGTCGTGGTCGCTCGTGCTGCGATGAGCGACGTAGTCACCGAGGATTACATGGTAACCGCACGGGCCAAAGGGCTGACCAATGGTCAGATGCTCATGCGTCATGCATTTCGCAATGCAATGCTGCCGGTCGTAACCTTGATCACCCTCAATCTTGGCTACGTGGTCGCCGGCGCCATCACCGTCGAAGCCGTGTTCTCTTGGCCGGGCATTGGCGGGCTGACCGTGGAAGCACTCAACGCACGGGACTATCCTGTCCTTCAAGGAGTATTCCTGTTGCTCGGTGCATCGATTGTCGTCGCCAACCTCGTAGCAGATCTTGCTTACGGAATTCTCGACCCGCGAGTCCGGCAATGAGTGAAAGTAACGTTCAATATTCCCCTCGTAGCCGAGCCAGTGCGATGAAAGGCTTCTTGGGCCAGTTTCTTGGCTATAGCGGGGCACAGCTTGGCCTGTTGTGTCTGGCAGTATTTCTTGTCATGGCAGCGATGCCCGATCTCCTGGCGGGACCGCTTCAGACCGCGATCAATGCAACCGGCGATTTTCTCGCGCCACCATCAAGCCAGCATCTGCTGGGGACCGATGAGGTCGGGCGAGACGTGCTCAACCTTGTCGTTCATGGTGCCCGGATCTCGCTTACGATTGCGCTGCTGGCGACTATCATCAGTCTTCTCGTCGGGACTACGATCGGTATGACAGCTGGCTACTATGGCGGCCGGGTGGAAGTCTGGCTTATGCGCTTGACAGACTTCTTTTTTGTCATGCCGTCCTTCGTGCTGGCGCTGGTCATTACACCCGTGGTTCTCGAGGTGTTGGGGCGCGGTGGAGAGATCCTCGGCTTCCGCCCTTCTCTGTTCGTCATCGTTGTCGTCATCGGCATGACGAGCTGGGCCTTCGTCGCGCGCATCGTCCGCAGCCAGACACTTTCGCTGAAGGAGAGAACATTCATCGATCGAGCCCGCGTAGTGGGCACAAGCAATCTGAACATCATGATAAGGCACATCCTCCCCAATCTTGTGCCGCAAATAGTGGCCAATGGGGCTCTGGTCGTTGCCAACGCAATCTATGTCGAGACGTCGCTCTCGTTTCTCGGGCTTGGCGATCCCCTGCAGCCTTCATGGGGCACTTTGCTTTCGATTGCTCAACGCGCCGGCGCGGCCAGTGCTGGAGCCTGGTGGTACCTCGGCGCCCCCGGCCTGTGCGTGCTCACGGTATCACTTAGCTTCGTCCTGATTGGCAATGCCCTCGACGACACGTTCAATCCGCGGCGGAGGGTGATCCCATGACAAACTCCTCCCAAAAGAAGGCTCCGCTTCTGGAGGTCAGCGGGCTCGCTGTCGACTATGGGCTCAAGGGCGTTTCATCGCGTGCGATCGACAGCGTAGGCTTCGCGCTCCGGGCGGGAGAGGCCGTTGGCCTCGTCGGAGAATCGGGCAGCGGAAAGACCACGACTGCAATGGCAATCGCGGGTCTGCTGTCACCAAATGCACGGGTCAGCGGCGGCGAGGTACGCTATCGCGGTAAGCGACTGCCGATCGACGATGATGAGGCAATGCGGCCACACCGCTGGAGCGAGACGTCCGTCGTCTTCCAAGGCGCGATGAATGCGCTTAATCCTGTTCACCGCATCATCAAGCAGATCGCGGAGCCGTGTATGCTGAAGCTCGGCATGTCGCGTGGCGAGGCGACCGCGCGGGCAAAGGAGCTGCTCGAACTCGTGGGCATTCCGGCGGATCGCGGCGCCGCCTATCCTCACGAATTGTCAGGCGGCATGCGCCAACGGGTGATGATTGCGATGGCGCTCGCATGTCGCCCCTCGATCGTCATCGGCGATGAGCCCACGACGGCGCTGGATGTTATCACACAGGCTCAGATCCTGAAGCTGCTGGGTGAGTTGCGATCGCGACTTAACCTTGCCCTGATTTTGATCACCCACGACCTTTCTGTGGTGGCTGAGTGTTGTGGTCGCGTCATGATTATGTATTCCGGCCGAATCGTCGAGGATGGCACTGTCGCCGAGATCTTCGCCCAGCCCAAACATCCCTACACCCGCCTGCTGATCGAATCGATCCCGAACCCCACGAGCGGCAAAAAGATGATCCGGCCAATACCGGGTGATCCCCCCAACTTGGTGAATCGACCGTCGGGCTGCGCCTTCCATCCGCGTTGCCCGTCGGCCATGGCGGTTTGCGCGACCGAAGTCCCCAGCCTCGATAAATTCGGGCGGGGACGCGTCGCCTGTCACCTTCACCGGTCCTCGCAAGAAGACAAGGTCGCAGTCCATGCCTGACACCGCCGACTTCCTGCGTCTGGAGAGCCTGCAGGTCCATTTTCCTATCCAGGGCGGGCTGTTCGACCGTGTCCTGGGCCGACCTGCCGGCGCCGTGCGAGCGGTAGACGGGATCGACCTTAGCGTCGGACGGGGCGAGATCGTCGCCCTGGTCGGGGAATCGGGAAGCGGCAAGACGACGGTGGGCCGCCTCATTACCAAGCTTGCTCAGCCAACAGGCGGCAAGCTGTTGTTCGAAGGCCGCGACATGACGTCCGTTCAAGGCTTGTCGGCTTTGCGCCCTTACCGGCATCGCGTCCAAATGATCTTTCAGGACGCTTATCAGGCGCTCAACCCGCGACACACGGTGTTCGATATTGTGGCGGAGCCGTTGAGGTCACTGCGGCTGGTCGACAACGCCACCCAACTCACGGTGCGGGTCAGCGAAGCTCTAGCGTCTGCCGGGCTCAATCCTCCCGGTGATTTCTTCGCCCGCTTCCCACACGAGCTGTCTGGCGGGCAGCGCCAGCGGGTTGTGATTGCCGGAGCACTTGCCGTCAGGCCGGAGCTCATCGTCGCTGATGAACCTGTCTCGATGCTCGATGTCTCGATACGCGCACAGATTCTTCAGGTCCTGGTCGACTTGCGCCACAAGCACAATATGGCGCTGCTGTTCATCACCCACGACCTGCCGCTCGCGTGGTTGATCGCCGACAGGATTGCGGTCTTGTATCTTGGAAAATTGGTCGAGATCGGCAGCGCCGACGAGATCACGTTCAAACCCCGCCATCCGTATACCGTCGCCTTGCGTAACGCCACCCCGCAAATTGGCGGCAACGCAGGTCGCTCGGAGCTGCCGGCCCTGCAGGGCGAGGTTCCAAGCGCCGCGCGCGTGCCGAACGGCTGTCGCTTCCATCCGCGTTGCCCGCTGGCTTTCGACCGCTGCCGGCAAGTGGAACCACCAGCCATCGAGGTTGGATCACAGCACCTGACAGCCTGCTGGCTGGCAAAGTAGAAGGCCCGTCGAGGGTTGTGGTGAATGTCGCTCGCGATCTCGCGGATGTTGGGGCCGATCGGCGGGAAGCCGAATGGAGCGAAGACGACATCGGAAAGCATACGTTGCAGGTACTAGGTGAAGGGCAACTGAGGACGCTAAAATGAGATTGAGTGAATATGTCGAGTACGATGCCACTGGCCTAGCCTCTCTTGTCAGCGCAGGCGATGTGACTCCGGTGGAGCTGGTGCGCTTGGCCCGCCAGGCTCACGACGAGGTCAATCCGCGCATCAACGCTGTCATCGAATTTTATGGGGATGCAGAGACGGTTGCCGGCGCGGACGGTGGGCCTTTTCATGGGGTTCCATTCCTGCGTAAGGATGCGGGCGAAGGCGAAGCTGGTCGCCTCCAGGAAAATGGCAGCCGGCTGTTCAAAGGCAATCGCTCCAAAACCGACAGCTATTTTTTTTGTCGCGCTCGGGGCGCTGGGCTCCGAACTATCGGCAGGACCACAACGCCAGAACTAGCCGGGTCTGGAATGAGCGCATCTATTCTCAACGGCATTACCGGCAATCCCTGGTATCTTGAACGCTCTTGTGGTGGCTCCTCTGGAGGGGCTGCGGCAGCCGTTGCCGCTGGCATAACTCCAATCGCCCATGCAAGTGACGGTGGCGGCTCTATTCGGCAACCGGCAGCGTGGTGCGGTCTTGTCGGGCTGAACCCGTCCCGCGGACGCATTTCTGGGGGCCCAGACGCCCAGGATAGCGGTTTTGGCCGTATCCAACGCTTTGTTCTTTGCCGTACAGTGCGCGACATGGCCGCCGCACTGGACGTCTTTTCCGGACCGCGTGCCGGCGATCCGTTCGTTATCATCCAGCCAAACCGGCCATATGTGGACGAACTGTCACATCCCACAGGCACTCTACGGATCGGAGTTGCTAGAACAAAATGGGGTGAGCTTGATCTTGAGCCAGACGTCCTGCAAGCGGTCGAATCCACCGCCTCACTTCTGGAAGAGATGGGGCACATGGTGTCGGACATCGAGCCGCTATTTGATCCCGGGGACTTTCTCCAGACAGTGCTCGGCCTGGCAGATTTTTGGGGCGTTTCGATAGAGGCTGCAGCACGCGCCGTGGCCAGAGACATCGGTGCGGACACTTTGGAGCCGGTCACCCTCAAGGTTTACGAGCGTGGTCGGAATTACTCGGCGTCTGATGTGCGGAATTTGCTTGAGAGAATCCGGCAAATGCGATGGTCCGTGGGTGAGGCAATCGGGCGCTATGATATCTTACTGACTCCCACGGTGCCTACCGTGGCTATGCCACATGGGGGCGATTATTGTTTGACCAGCACTACGGCATCAGCTGAACAGTTCATAAAATTGATGTGGTGCGAGCAATCGTCATACTTGGGTGTATTCAGTATTACCGGACAACCTTCGGTGTCCTTGCCTTTGGCACAAAGTGCCGATGGGCTGCCTATCGGTCTTCAGATTGTCGGCCGCTTCGCTGACGAGGCCACTCTGGTGAGGATCGCACGCGATCTGGAGGAAGCGAGACCGTGGAACCACCGTCGGGCAAAGGTCCGAGCAGGGAACAGCTGACAATCACCTGTGATCTGGCCAGTTCAGCGTGGCCGTCCAATCAACTGTCCCGAGCCCGCGAGGAACGATGGCGAACCCTACTTGGTCGATGCCGCTTGCGCCAACCGGTAATTCCTTGAGCTCCGATTGTGCGAGGTATGTCGGTCCGCACGTATTTGGGTCAGCGGATTCCCCTGATGTCATGGAACGCCTACGGAGGGTGACGGTGTTGCCGAATTCACAAAGTAACTCGACAACCAAGCCGACTTCTATCTCCGCCTCGGAACGGTCTCGGCCGCAGTTTGTCGAGGGAACGTTCCGTATAAAGTGTAAAGAGCACCACCTCGATTTATTGGTCCAGCACATTGGCCTTCAACTGCCGGAATTCTATAGGAAAGTATCGTAGTGCGCACAGACACTGGCCAGGTTTTCCGACTCGACGGCTACCGCCCCAGCGATTATCTGCTCCCGCAGACGGAGTTGACTTTCTGGCTCTTGTCGGACCAGACCATTGTCGTCGCTGAACTGACCGTCGAACGCCGAGCAGGTGTGGATGTAGGCGCCCCGCTGGTGCTTGATGGCGATGGCCTTGTGCTACGGAGCATCGCCATCGATCGCCGGCATTTGGCCGCTTCCCACTATGAAGCGACGCCTGACAGGCTTGTCATTTCACACCCGCCATTTGAGTCGCGGTTCAAGCTCACGCTCGAAACCGAGATCGCGCCGTCGAAGAACCAGGCGCTGATGGGGCTCTTCCGCTCCAACCACGTGTATTGCACGCAGTGCGAGGCGGAAGGTTTCCGCCGCATCACCTATTTCCTCGACCGGCCGGACATCCTCTCCGTCTACACGGTGCGAATCGAGGCCAGCCGAGAGGAAGCGCCACTGCTCCTTTCCAACGGCAATCTCGTCGAAAGCGGTGAACTCGCCGACGACCGCCACTACGCCGTCTGGCACGACCCGTTCCCGAAGCCGTCCTATCTGTTTGCGCTGGTGGCCGGGAAACTGGGCGCCGTCCGCGATAGCTTCGTCACCGCGTCGGGACGCGATGTTGAACTCGGCATCTACGTCGAGCACGGCAAGGAGCGGCTCGCGGCCTACGCCATGGACGCGCTCAAGCGGTCGATGCGGTGGGACGAGGAAGTGTTCGGGCTGGAATACGATCTCGACGTCTTCAATATTGTCGCAGTGTCGGATTTCAACATGGGGGCGATGGAAAACAAGGGGCTCAACGTCTTCAACGATAAGAACGTGCTGGCTGACGAGGAGACCGCTACTGACGCGGATTTCGCCAGTATCGAGGCGATGATCGCGCACGAATATTTTCACAATTGGACAGGCAATAGAGTCACTTGCCGTGACTGGTTCCAGCTTTGCCTCAAGGAAGGGCTAACTCGTTATCGCGACCAGGAATTCTCGGCCGACCAGCGTTCACGCTCCGTCAAGCGCATATCCGACGTGCGGAAGCTCAGGACGCACCAGTTTCCCGAAGACCAAGGGCCGCTCGCGCACCCGGTGCGCCCGCGCCGCTATCGCGAGATTACAAATTTCTACACGGCGACGGTCTACGAGAAGGGCTCCGAGGTCGTGCGCATGATCCGCACCATTCTTGGCCCCCATCTTTTTCGCAAGGGCATGGACCTCTATCTCAAGCGCCATGACGGCGAAGCAGCGACGATCGAGGATTTCCTGAAAGTATTCGAGGACGTCTCGGATCGCGACTTGTCGCAATTCGCGCTCTGGTATGATCAGGCCGGCACACCCAATCTCAACGTCACCACTTCGCACAATCCGGCGTCCTCCCAATTCACGCTGGAAATCGAGCAGTCGGTGCCGCCTACCCACTCGGAAGGCCACAAGCGGTTGATGCATATCCCGCTGGCCTTCGGCCTCGTCGGGCCGGACGGCACGGACATGGCCTATGACGGCGCAAAGGGCGCGAGTGTCGAAAACGGCATCATTCATATCCGCAATCGTCGCCAGGTCGTCCGCTTCTCCGGCGTCTCGGAGCGACCGGCATTATCCCTGAACAGGGGCTTCTCCGCCCCGATCACGCTCACGGTCGAGCAACGGCCGGAAGACCATTTCTTCCTGGCGCGCTGCGACAGCGACCTGTTTTCGCGCTGGCAGGCATCCAACAAGCTCCTCAGCGATGCGCTGGTTGCCTCGTTCCGCAGTTTGCTCGGGGGCAAGACTCCCGAGTTTTCAGGCGGCCTTGCCGGGCTCGCCGGCATCATCGCCGGCGACCAAACCCTGGAGCATGCTTTCCGCGCGCTGGCGCTCATCCTGCCGGACGAAGCAGATGTTGCACGCGAGATCAGCGCCAATATCGATCCCGACGCGATCTTTGCCGGGCGCGAAGCCCTGATCTCGACGATCGCCAAAGCCAATCGCGAGCAGTTCTCGGCGCTTTACCGAGAGCTACACGACAAGGGTCCGTTCAGCCCCGACGCGGCGAGCGCGGGGCGGCGGGCACTGCGCAATGTGCTTCTCGACTATCTCTCGGCGCTCGAAGGTGGAGCAGCGCTGGCCGCGATGCATTTCGCCGGCGCAACCAACATGACCGACCGCGCGGCGGCGCTGACGGCGCTCGCGCATCGTCATTCCGACTCGACGGAAGCCTGCCAGGCTCTCGCGGCGTTCGAGCGGAAATACCGCGCCGATCCGCTGGTCATGGACAAATGGTTCCAGATCCAGGCGGCGACGCCAGGACATGGCACGGTCGACACAGTCAAGGTGCTAATGAAGCATCCGTGTTTCTCAATGACCAATCCCAACCGCATACGTTCGCTAGTTGGCACTTTTGTCAGCGCCAACCAGACCGGTTTCCACCGCCCCGACGGCGCGGGATATCAGTTCTTCGTCGAGACCGTACTGGCCGTCGAAAAGCGCAACCCGCAGGTCGCCGCGCGCCTCGCAACGGCGCTGAGGTCGTGGCGCTCGCTCGAACCGGGTCGCCAGTCCAAGGCGCGGGAGGCGCTGCTGTCGATCTCCTCGACGCCGAATCTTTCGGCTGATCTGCGCGACATCGTCGAGCGCACTCTGGCCTGATCGCTTGCGCGGGCGATCAGGCGGAGTTCTTTTACCTATCCTGCTGGATAAGCCGAATCGCCTCTGATTCTTTAGGGCAGAGTCGGATGTGCAGCGTTGCCGGATCGAAGAAGATTTCGGGAAGCTAATCCATGGCGAAGACGGACGCGTGGGGCGCGCCCCTCGCGCAAGGGTGACACACTCGCCGGCAATGCCCGCACCATCGCCGACCAGCCTACATACGGCTCTTGGGCGGAGCCCTTGTTGCGTCGGTCCATTCCTGCCCGGATCGTCATCTTCCTGCTCGTCGTAATGGCCGCGTGGATTGTCAATGGGATGGTTCGGGCGGTTGTCAGAGGTTGGGTGTTTCTGTCAGATTCAGTAAAGGGCGATGGTCAGCGGGGATATCCCTTTGTTCTTTGTTCGACAGCGGCGGCCCATCCCTCCGTCCCGACCCGTGGTTTGTGCTTGCCGCGCGCGCAGCGGCGGTCAGGGGTGGCCGTAGGGCCATCGCGCAGCGACGTGCCTTTGGCGCGAGCACTGCGGCAAGCTTGCCGGGCAGAGACGAAGCGTGGTCATCTAGCCCCCGCGCCAGGGGCGGAGATTGTTCCTGCGCTGTTGACCGCCCTCCATGGTCTGAGCCCAGATGGCAGACGCGGCTCGGTCCCCGAGCCAGATCCAACTTATATACGGTCGCTGTTGACAACAGCTGCACCAACATCCCGCTTGCGGCGGACAATGGCTCAGAAGGACGAGACCATTCTGACTCACGGCATTTGAGGGCCAAACAGAGGCTCGGTTCGTCCACCTGGATCCGCCAGGACTGATCAGCTCCTGGAGATGGCAGCACCTCGCCGGTACTAGCCGGCTTTCGATTACCCACATCGTCGGCGGGGCTATTGACGCCGAATCACGGAGGCGTCACGGATGCGAGACAAGACCAGCAGCAGCGAAGCCGCTTGGCAGGAAGAGCTTTGCGCGTCGGCCCTTCCCGACAAGCGCCTGGTCCGTCGGCTACAGCGGTTGCTGGATCAGCTGTCAGCAGCGTCGGGCAAGCCGATGACTGGGCAGTGGCGAAGGCGGCCTACCGCTTCTTGACAACCCGCAAGTGTGACCGAACATAGCGTTCTCGCCGGCCATTTCGTCGCGACCGCGGCGCGCGTCGCGGCGAGCGAAGGTCCGATCCTAATCCTGCAGGACACGACCGAATTTATCTACAGCCGCGCGCAGCCGGGCAAAATCGGCTTCACCAAAAACCATCAACGCCGGGCGCTACAAGGCCGGGCAGCCCAACGTGCTGACCTCGTGCGGGGTGCTGATGCATTCGAGCCTGGCTGTCACCCTCACCGGCACACCCCTCGGTCTGACGACGGTGAAATTCTGGACACGAACGAAATTCAAGGGAAGGCTCGCGCTCAAGCGTAAGCGCGAATTTCCCCGCACCTTTTGCTGTTGAGTGCTCTGATGTATGACGTGTCCACCAAAATAGGTGGACACCAAGTGATGGAAGAAGATGAGCAGAAACTGCGGGTGAGGCTTGTCGGTCGGCACGGGCGACGCCGATACGACCCCGCATCGGAGGACCGTCTTGTCTCGGCCTGCCTTGAGCCTAGCGTGTCGGTATCAAGGCTCGCGCTCGAACATGGGGTCAATGCGAACCTTCTTCGGAAGTGGATAAAGAAGCGCGCGGAGACCCAGTCCCTCCCGCCGCCCTCACCATCGGCGTTCATCCGGGTTCAGATTGAAAGCACTTCCGATCCGGCCTTGCTGCGACAGAGCAGCATGGCTGCGGTGGATTTGCCGGGGACTTGCGATGGTGTGCGTAGGTCGGCATCGAAAAGGACAGCGCATTTTTCCTCTCCAGCCAAGGTGAGCGCGTCGCTGCCGAACGGCGTGAAGTTGACGCTGGAATGCGGTGATGTGGATGCATTGACGGCGACCATCGGAAGCACTGGGTCATGTTCAGACTGGGCGCTGACCCGAAAGTCTACCTGCACCGCGAGCCGATCGAATTCCGGGCCGGCATCAACAGCCTTGCCGTTCTGGTCCAAGAGACGATGGCGCTCGATCCGTTTGCTCCGGCGGTTTTTGCGTTCTGCAATCGCCGTCGCGACCGGATGAAGCTCCGGTTCTTCGATCGGCCGGGCTTTGTGCTGGTCCTGAAGCGGCTGACCGAGGACAGGTTCAGGTGGCCGCGCCGGGAGGCAGCGGTGGTCACGCTTACGACCGAGCAATTGCACTGGATCTTCGACGGCATCGATATCGATGGGATGGTCCGCCATCCGGTGCGGCAATATCAGGTTGCCGGTTGAGGGCTCTCGAATTGAGCGATTGACGCGGCGGCATGCTTTCGATTCAAGAATCTGATGAACCGGCGAACCGACTGTTGAAGCGTTGATGGCGCGTATTGCTACGCTGCAGGCGGAGAACCGTCAACTCACCGAACGCGTCGTCAAACTCGAGGAAGAGCTTACCAGCACGCAAAGCAGGACCACTGATCGATCGAAATGCCGTCCTTTGAACATGATGCAATCTCCAGAAGACGGAGACTCCTCATACCCTCTGATTAGCCTCGCAGGTTGAATAGCATCCCTCGGACATTGCAATCCTTCGCAATTTCGTCGAGGCGCTCGGCGCCACACTGTCGTGACGGTCATACCTCGCTGAGTGGTGTAGGTCGGTGATGACGAAGCCGCTCGCGAACGCGCCCTTCGGCAGCGGCGAGGTGAGCGAGGCGGCGTAGCATGATCATCGACGTTCCCCGGCAAGGTCAGTTGCTGACACCCGCCTGATCGATCGAACTGATACCGACCAATAATAAACCTGGGTACGCTCAGTGGAGAAGACCCCAGAAGCCGTGCGCGACATGATCGGCTTTGCTGCGGAGCGACTGATGGAGTTGGAGATAGATGCGGCCATCGGCGCGAGCTATGCGAGAAGAATCATTGCGCACGGCTCAGCGTACTACCGCGACAGAGGCTGCGGCAAACTGATCATTCCGGCCCCATGCCGCAGAGCACGGTGACCAATGCCGTTAGCTACACCGCGCCAAGAGCAAGGGGCGGTAACCAAAAATGTTGCAGCGGATTCTTTCCAATAAATTTACAGAATCTTTGCGACCGCAGATCGCTGACAGTGGTACCTTCACCGGCATCACGGTCGGAGGTCAGGCAGGGATAAAAAGCCGATGCCGATTTGCGCCCAGAACACCATACAGCACCCAACGGAGGTCAATAGCTAATGGCAAAAAGA
The DNA here is from genome assembly GCF_040318135.1 of Mesorhizobium sp. M1295. Lineage (NCBI taxonomy): Bacteria > Pseudomonadati > Pseudomonadota > Alphaproteobacteria > Hyphomicrobiales > Phyllobacteriaceae > Mesorhizobium > Mesorhizobium sp. M1295. The sequence goes on along the minus strand of NZ_JAMYLU010000034.1, from coordinate 12,886 downwards.
GCGCTCATCCTGCTTGAAGGTTCAACGTCTAATGGCCCACTCTACGTCCAAGCGGCCAAGCGTCTTGGTCTTCATCCAATTATCTTGTCGGCTGATCCAGCTCAGTACGACTATCTCACATCGGAAGGGATTGAGGCAGTCCGTGTCGATACAGGCAATTTCGATGCACTGGTCCGCGAATGTTCCCGGTTACGTGCGACTTATGACATTGCCGGCATTACTGTTGACCTCGATGAGTCGGTCTATGCAACAGTTGGCAGGCTCTGCCGCCATTTCGACCTACCGGGACCGAACCCCGTTTCCATTGAACAATGCTGCGATAAATTCACTCAACGTCAGCTCCTCGCGGAGGCCGGCATTCCAGTCCCCGCTTATCACTTGGCAGCGAATGCGGCGGAGGTAGAAAGCGCTGCTGCGGAGATCGGCCTTCCGGTGGTACTTAAGCCAGCCGTAGGGGGCGGCAGCATCGGTGTCCGATTGTGTCGCAGCGTCGATGAGTTGGCCGAACATACGACCTATCTGTTGGGTGGGGATCACATGTGGCAGTCTTCGCCGAGGATACTGGTCGAAGAATTCGCACAAGGCCCGTACTATAGCGCTGATACAATGGGGAATGAGGTTATTGCGATTGGTGCCGCTGACTTCGGACCCCCGCCGCATTTCGTCGTTCGTGAGAGCATCTTTCCGGCCCCGCTGACTGATGAGGAATATGAACGTATCGCCGATGTTTCGCTGAGCTGTTTGCAAGCTCTCGGCCTTGGCTGGGGGCCAACTAATATCGAACTTCGTTGGACAATGGGTGGCCCAGTCGTCATCGAGGTCAATCCCCGTCTTCCGGGGTGGACCACTCCTCGGCTGATACAGCTGGCTTACGGCGTCGATCTCGTCACCGAGCACATCAAGCTTGTCATTGGCGAGGAATGGGATTTGCGCAGAAGGCATTCGCAGACTGCGGCCGCGCGGTTCTTAGTTCCTGATTGTGATGGCACCCTTGATTGGATCGATGGCGGCAGTCAGGCAGCTGCCATACCAGGTGTCGCCGAGGTCAAATTGCATGTTGAACCCAAGACGCTGATCGTCAGGAAAGGCGATTTCCGAGACTGTATCGGTCATGTCATCGCCGCTTCACCCAGCCTTGCTCGGACTGAGGCGATACTTCACCCTGCTGTCAACTCAATTAATTGGTCGATAGCACCACTTCCGGAGCTTGGCGAACAGGAACAATCTGCAGCACGTCATCTTCCGCGAACCGGCCCACGTGGCGCCAAGTGATAGGTCACCGAAAGGGAACCGATCAGCGGACGTGGCCTTGCGGCATGGTTCCCCGCACACCCCAGGCCGTATAAGCGTGCAGTCGAAGCAGAATCGAATGCGATCATCGAACTCAACGGCGCGACGCCTGTGGTTCCGTGTTCCCGCTGGTTGGCAACCTCGCGCGCGTCCAGCAAACCAGATGCGCCTCGGACGCGGCCCAGCTCTCGAACCGACGTACGGCGATCGCGTTCTTTTGACATAGCCGACTCCGCGTTCGCCCTTTCCTTGCGTGCGCGCGTCCCTGTCGGCCGGCACGGGTTTCGGTTTCGAGCGTGTTGACCAGGTCGACGACATTGAAGAAGCGCCCGCGCGCACCATTGCGGATCAATGATCGGGCAATGGCGATGGCTAGATGCGACTTGCCCGTGCCGGTGCCACCGACCAGGACAACATTTGCGCTGATAGGCAACGAAGGCGCCGCCGGCGAGATCACGGATCAGGCTCTCGTTGACCGGCGTACCGGAGTCGAAGTCGTCGATGTCTTTCGCCAGCGGTAGCTTGGCGACGGTGAGCTGGTATTTGATGGAGCGGGCCTGCTTCGCCGATATCTCGGCCTGGAGCAGATCACCGACCATCCTGGGCGGCTCGTGCTGCCGCTTGATGGCAACGCCCATGATCTCGTCATAGGCCGAGCGCATCCCGTAGAGCTTCAGCACTCCCATCAGGTCCAGCACTTCGGTGCGTTCCATGGCTGTTCGTCCTCCTGAGACTGTATAGCGGGCGCAGTCGGCGATCGGCTCATGAGCCAGACAGCGCGTGGGGAATGGAAAGGATCGTGCCCGGCGCCGGATCTCGGCTACGGGCCAGGATGTTGAGGATCACCGCCGCCGATGAGACACCATGATCGAGGGCTTCCTGACAGGCCGCCTCGACCGCGTTCAATCCGTCACTCAGCACACAGGTGAGGATCGACGCCGGAAGGTCGCCGTCATCGGCAGCCTTGAGCTTGCGGCGCACCTTCTCCACGGCTGACGGCAGAACCCAGCCCTGGAACGGCGCGCCGTTGCGCAGTCCACCGGGCTTGCGGGCCAGAACCGGCACGCAGTGCCAAGGATCGTAGATCACCTCGTTGCGGCCGAAGCAGCGGGTATGTTCTCCAACATCTCGCCATCCTGGCGGATGACGATCCGATCGGCATAAGCATGGATCTCGACCGGCCGGCCGACGGCGCTCGAGAGCACCGAGTATTTGTTGTCGAATCGCACCGTGCAGGTCTTCGAGACGGAAGCCGGAATGCAGTGGAAGCCGTCGAAGCGTCCAGCATAGGGAATGAAGCTGGCCCGCTCCTTTTCGAACACCTCCCAGACCTTGCGCTCGCCCTGTTCGAGATGCCGGTGTGCCTTGGCATAGCTGACGCACTTGTCGGCCAGCCAGCCGTTAGGTCCTCCAACGTCTTGAAGCGCAGCCTCGGCGTAAAGAAGCGCTCCCGCACCAGCCCGACCTGGTTCTCGACTTGCCCCTTCTCCCAACCCGACGCCGGCGTGCAGGCCTCCGGCTCGACAAGGTAATGCCCGCACATCTGCGCAAAGCGGCGGTTGTCGCGGCGATCCCTGCCGATGAAGATCGCGTTCACAGCCGTCTTCATATTATCGTAGATGCCGCGCGTGCACGCTCCGCGGAAGAAGGCGACGCCCGATGATGGGCGTCAAACACCATCTCCTGCGTCTCGCGGGGTAGGCCCGAACAAAGAACATACGGCTGTGACAGAGCCGCATGTGCGCCACCTTAACCGTTACCGTCACGCCGTCCAGCAGGCCGGCGTATCTTTGCAATCGTCTCCACAACCAACATCCAAAACACAAATGCCTCCGATCAAACCGGAGGCATCTTGATGACCCCACGTTAAGGGGTCCCGTTTGGGCTCTGACTCACATTTGATGATTTTCGCTGCTGGCGTTGTGCTGTTTTCTGAGGGGAATCAGCACCATGGTGAGAAATTTGCGTTTGTCGTCCTTGGTCCCGGCGGGATTAGCCGTCGAGGCCATCGCCGAGAGCGAAGGAGTGATTGCCGTTACCGCCCGCTCAGGGGCGCGAGCGCGACCTTGCCCTCTTTGCCGCAGAGTGTCGCACCGGATCCATAGCCGCTATCTTCGACGAGTTTCGGATCTTCCTTGTACCGGGATGAAGGTAGAGCTTCACCTCGTCGCCCGCCGCTTTATCTGCGATGCGCCATTGTGCCGTCGACGAATCTTCGCTGAACGCTTTGACGACTGCGTTGTCGCCGAGCGATCCCGCCGGACCTCGCGATTGGAGTGTATCGTTCATCATCTTGGGCTGGCGCTCGGCGGCCGGCCGGCGGCCAGTTTTGCGAAGCGGCTGATGGTCCCGGTCAGTAATGACACGCTGCTGCGGGTGGTGCGGCGACGGGCCTGTTTGCAAACAGATCCTCTCAAAATTGTCGGCATTGATGATTGGGCCTTCCGTCGCAGCCATCGCTACGGCACGATCGTCTGTGATCTGGAGCGGCGGCGGATCGTGACGCTGTTGCCTGATCGTGAGGTTGCCACCGTCGAGGCCTGGCTCGCCGACCATCCTCAGATCGAAACCGTCTCGCGCGACCGCGGCGGCGGTTACGGTGAAGCGACTGCGAAGGCGTTGCCCGAAGCGGTTCAGGTAGCCGACCGCTGGCATCTCATGGAGAATGCGAGTGCGGCTTTCCTCGACGCCGTCCGCAAGTCGATGCGGACAATCCGAACTGCGATCGGCGCTACGACGATCAATCCCGACCTGCTCACCTACGCGGAGAAGCTGCAATACGAAGGCTATCTGCGGCGTGAGGAGACAAACGCGGCAATCATGAGACTTGCCAGCGAAGACATCCCCATCAAGGAGATCGTGCGTCGCACCGGCCACAGCCGTAAGCTGGTCCGTCAAGTGGTCCGTGGCCAGCGGACCGATATCTTCCGCGTCCGCCAGAGTTCACTCGAAGCCTGGCTGCCCTTGCTGGAAGGGCAATGGAAATCTGGTTGCCACAATGCAAGCGAGCTTTGGCGACGGCTGAAGACAAAGGGCTTTCGGGGACGTCTGGGTGTCGTCAGCGAATGGGCAAGGCGACGACGACGCGTCGAACAGGCATCCGATCATCAACTCCACAAGGTGCCGTCAGCCAGAACGATCGCACGGTTGATGACGACGGCGCGCGATCATCTGAACAAAACCGACACTGTGATGATCGCTGTCATCGAGGCGGGTGTGCCCATGCTGGTGGAAGCACGCAATTTGATCGCTGGTTTCCATTCCATGATCCGCAAGAAAGTCGCCGATGAGCTCGAGCCGTGGATCGCCGACGCCAGCAAAAGCCTCATCGCGTCTTTCGCCAATGGCATCATTCGCGACCGCGCTGCCGTCCGCGCCGCGATCACCGAGCCATGGTCCAACGGGCAGACGGAAGGACAGATCACCAAGCTCAAGCTTGTAAAACGGCAGATGTACGGCCGCGGAAAGCTTGACCTCCTCCAAGCACGTTTGATCGGTGCTGCCTGAAAGAAAATATCATCGAGAGTGCGTCAGACCCCCGTTTGGACGAAAAGCACCCCTCAAACGGGGTCCTCATTCGGCTCTGACGCACTCTCGCTGCGGCGACTGCCTAAGTTGCACCGACGAGGCGCGCCTGGAGCAGATCAATCTTAGCGCGGCCGTACATTTGCCGCTTGATGAGTTTGAGCTTGGTGATCTGGCCTTCGGTCTGGCCATTCGACCACGAGAGATAATGGCGTTGCGGACTGCGGCGATGTCCTTTTCTACCCCGTTTGCAAAAGAGCCGACAAGGCTTGCCTTTGCGCCCTCGAGCCAAGCGTCCAGTTCTGCGACCCCCTTTGATTGGATCATCTGCTGAAGTCGTCGATTAGCGTTCGCGCGATGACGAGGTCAGGAACATAGCTCTCGATTGCCGCGATCAGTGCAGCGTCCGATTTGGACATGCCGTCACGCGCCAGCGTCATGAGCCTGGCGATGCTTCGTGCCGAAGGCGTGCGGGCAAGTGCGCTTTGATCGGCCCTTTCAGGCGTCTGCGCCGCGCCCATTCAGAGACGACGCCGATCTGGCCACGAAAGGAAGGATGGTTCGCCAGCCAAGCCTGCGATGTCGCCTGTTCGCGATCAGGCAGCAATGTCACTGGCCTGCGGCGCTCAAGATCGCAGACAATCGTCCCGTATCGCTGACCGCGCCGGAATGCAAAGTCGTCAATGCCGATGATGGCGAGCTCATCACGCGGCTGTTCAGTCCTGCGGCGCACGACACGCAACAAGGTATCGTTGCTCACCGGCATCATGAGGCGATCGGCAAAGGCCGCAGCCGGCCTGCCGCCAAGCGCGAACCCCAAGTGATTAACGATCGTCTCAAGACGTCCGGTCCTTCGCGATAACGGAGCCAAAATATCGGCGCCAAACCGCTCGGCAAAAATGCGCCGGCGGCAAAGAACGGCGTCGCACCAGAAACGGCGAACGGTCACCCGCAGGAAAACCCGCCGACCGGCGATCGGCAATCGGCGGCTTGCCGCAGATATCGGCTCTGGGTCCGGAGTGAACTGGTCCCACAGCACGGGCACGTTGCCGAAAGCGCCGTACGCGCACGTCAAGAAATACACAATCCGTGCCGATCTCAGCATGCTCGACGACGAAGCCCGCCGGCGCCAGTTTCGTCGACCCAAATCTCCGTTCCATCGCGCTGATCCCCCTCGGAAAAATCGCGACATCAGCCGTCACTGCAACGAGATTGAGTCTGACCCCTCATTCCGTGAAAAATCACACCATGACGTTGTGAGAGCGACGCGATGTGATGGCGAGACCAGTCAGGCCGGAACAGGGACAACCCGTCCAATGTCCGAGGCATCATAGCCTGATAAGCAGATTGGGACCCAGTCCGCCGACCCCATCAGGGCCAGCAGTCTCGAATGCTGCATCAACAGGCCGGGCAGAAGACTGCACCCGACCACGCGCCATAACGTCGAATTAGCTCTTGCATCGCGGGAGCCATCCACAGAGGGCTGTTCTGAACAGGCGTGCCGTCGCAGCTCAGGCCAACGACGTGGAAAATGTTCTTGCCAATATCGATTCCATAGACAGCCGCGGGTCGCGGCAAATTACGATGCGCCATTCTACTTTCCTCCATTGATCTGACCTCCGCATGATGAGCGAGGAGGACGGGGCGGACCATCCCATTAATGGTGACGCCCGCTGCCGAGCGAGAGGCTGTCGTTCATCTTCGGAAAACCTACGAGATGAGCGAGCGGCGGGCCTGCAAGATCATTGGCTGCAGTCGGATGCGATCGCGCATGAGCGCCGGCGGTTCGGCTACCGACGTCTGCATGTGCACTTGCGGCGGGAAGGCTATGTCGTCAATCACAAGCGTCTGTTCCGGCTCTATCGCGAGGAGAAGCTTGCCGTGCGGCGGCGGGGTGGACGCAAGCGGGCGATTGGAACGCGGTCACCGATGATGGTTCCGGTAGCGCCGAACGACCGCTGGTCGCTGGACTTCGTCTCCGATCAACTGACCGACGGTCGCCGCTACCGTGTTCTGGCTATCGTCGACGATTGCACGCGCGAATGCCTGGCGTTGGTCGGGGACACGTCATTCTCCGGCGTGCGGGTTGCACGCGAACTCGATCGCCTCATGATCGAGCGCGGCAAGCCGAAGATGGTCGTCAGCGACAATGGCAGTGAACTGACCAGAAACGCCATCCTCGCCTGGGCAGACGGGAGCCATGTCGCATAGCATTACATCGCACCGGGCAAGCCAATGCAGAATGCCTTCGTGAAAAGCTTCAACGGACGCCTCCGCGACGGATTGTAACGTCCATCGCCCACATTCGCGGCTCGGGTGGCAGACACCCTTCGAGTCGCCAACACCTTCAGCCCGCCACGGGACACGGCGCTACGCACCATGATCGGCTCCGCGCCTTTGCCCGTCGCTCAACCCGCCCCAGGACAAGACCGACCGCCTAAGCGAACTTCGGGTTGGATAAAAGCTGGGAGCAACGTCAGAGCGTCTCGCCGAACCGATGGCGGCACTCGTCGTGTCGTTGGCAGGCGCCTACGACACCATCATCGCGCCGGCGACCTCGTCGGGCAAGAATGTCGCGCCGCACGTGGCAGCCCTGCTTGATGTCGCGCAGGTGTCCGAGATCATCGAGATCGTATCGCCCGACACCTTCAAGCGGCCGATCTATGCCGGCAACGCCATCCAGACCGTGCAATCGACCGGGCCAAGAAGGTGATCACGGTGCGCACCGCCTCCTTCCAGGCACACAATCCATAAAGCAATATGTTCTGACGGTCTCGTGCCCGGCCGCACGGGGAATCGTTGCTGCGATCTCGAGCCTCCTCTCAGCTCAAGGCTGCAACATTGTCGACAGCTCGCAGTTCGATGACCTTGATACCGGTAAGTTCTTCATGCGCGTCTCCTTTATCAGCGAGGAGGGAGCCGAACGGAAGGCAATTGAAGTGGGTTTCCACCCGATTGCGGACGAGTTCTGTATGTCATGGAATATGCATGACGGCACGCATCGCATGAAGGTTTTGTTGATGGTTTCGAACTTCGGACACTGTCTGAACGATCTCCTCTACCGTTGGCAGATCGGTGCGCTGCCGATCGATATCGTCGGCGTCGTCTCCAACCACATGACCTATCAGAAGGTGGTCGTGAACCACGATATTCCTTTCCACCACATCAAAGTCACGAAGGAAACAAGCCGCAGGCCGAGGCCCAGCTGATGCACGTCGTCGAGGAGACGGGGACAGAACTCGTCGTGCTCGCCCGATACATGCAGATAATCTCCGATGCGCTCTGCCAGAAGATGTCCGGCCGGATCATCAACATTCATCATTCATTCCTGCCGTCCTTCAAGGGCGCGGACCCCTACAAACAGGCTTTCGAGCGCGGCGTGAAGCTGATCGGCGCTACGGCGCATTACGTTACTGCTGACCTCGACGAGGGTCCGATCATCGAGCAAGACGTTGCCCGTATCACACATGCGCAGAGCACTGAGGACTACGTTTCCATCGGCCGCGATGTGGAAAGCCAAGTATTGGCCCGCGCTATCCACGCGCATATCCATTATCGCACTTTCATCAATGGGAACCGAACCGTCGTTTTCCCGGCAAACCCCGGTTCTCACCGTTCCGAAAGGATGGGCTGAGATGGCATCCGGATTGACGGAAAGGAGATCGGGGAATTAGTCATCGATGGCCATCGGAAACGCGGCGTCACCGAGTGAGACGTGAAGACCGGCGTGAAACCTGCTCTGTCGGAGATAATCGTCGGGGACGATCCGGCAAGTTCACCAAATGATCAGGCATGCGCGTTCGAACCTCGTTCGTTGGGTACTCACCCAATCGCAAGCGGATAGCTTCGGCAGCTAGTTTCGAGCCGCCCAACCATTTTCAGCGTGCTGTGCTTGGCTCCTCGATCAGCCGACCGTGAAGAGGCTTCATGCTTCATGCTCATCGAGGCTGGAGGCGCGGCGGCGGCACTGCGGGCGTGGCGCCAGTTGCCGATCTTCGGCCGCGCAATCCAGCGGATCGCTCGACACTCCCACGTCGATCGGCGCCGCCGTTGCCGCGCCGACATGCCGTTGTCCGAAGCCTTCCATGACCCGCGACCGATATCCCGCTCAATGCTCTTCCCTTCGTCCACCTCTATCAACGTGGATGTTGAATCAGCAGAAAACGCAGATGTCACATCACAATCGATTCACTCGATCACAGGTCGTGCTCTAGGTTCCGCCTGAACAAGCTCTCCGAGACTGACCGTCCGGAGCTGCTCAGCAGGATCATTATCTCGGAGGGCGCCGCGCTTGGCTCCCTCGCAGAAGTTTTCAGTAAGCGATCCCGCCCGTTTGGTAGCTGGCTCAACTCGGCACAACCCCATTTGTTCGAAATCTGCGCAAGCGGCTACACAACGCTGATTTCCTGCGGTCAGGGTCGATATTTCGCTCAATCCGGGCTGCGGGACGAGCTATGTTTCAAGAAACGGCACTGGCCGTCCTCCGGCTACTAGCCTTACAGGCTGCCCAACTCGAAGGAGTCCGCCTTTATGAACCAGATTGCCAAAGATGTGAGCCTCGCACTCTTCGACCGCTTGGAGTCTGAAGTGCGTAGCTACGTCCGCTCATTTCCGGTCCTGTTCGATCGGGGAGTTGGCACGACACTCACAGCGGCAGACGGTCAGGAATATTTAGACTTCTTCGGTGGAGCGGGTGCGCTCAACTACGGCCATAACAACCCAGCCTTTAAGCAGGCATTGTTAGACTATATTGAGCGCAATGGCATTGTGCACAGCCTTGATCTCGCTACAACAGCCAAGAAGGGATTTATTGAAGCTTTCGAGCGCTATATCCTGAAGCCCCGTGCTCTGACGTACAAACTGCAGTTCACGGGTCCCACAGGTGCCAATGCCGTAGAGGCGGCGCTGAAGCTGGCTCGTCAGGTAACGGGTCGGTCAAACATTGTGTCGTTTACGGGGTCGTATCACGGGGTCAGCGCCGGATCGTTGGCGGCGACCGCGAATAAAGATATGCGGGCAGCCGCCGGCTTTCCGCTGGCCCACGTGACATCGTTGCCATACGAGGGTTATCTCGGGGATTCGTTCGACACGATCGACTATCTTGAGAAGCTTCTGGCGGATCCGTCAAGCGGTTTTGATACCCCTGCCGCAGTGATCCTTGAGGCAGTTCAAGGTGAAGGAGGTATCAATCCTGCCAGTGTTGAGTGGTTGCAGCGGTTGCGTGAGCTAACTTCGCGGCACGGGATTGTATTGATCTTGGATGACATCCAGGCTGGTGTCGGACGCACGGGGAAATTTTTCAGCTTCGAACCATCTGGCATCGTGCCAGACATCGTTACCTTGTCCAAGTCGTTGTCGGCATACGGGACGCCGATGGCTCTTGTTCTAATCAAGCCCGACCTGGACGTGTGGAAGCCCGCCGCCCATACCGGGACATTCCGGGGCAACAATTTGGCTTTCGTTACTGCTCGCGCGGCACTTGAAACTTACTGGTCCGATTCAAAGTTTGAGGATGAGATCGCGCGGAAATCTGAGATCCTAGCTGCCGAGCTTGCATCTATTGCCGCCGATCACCCAGGACTCGGGCTGAGCGTACGAGGCCGCGGCCTGATGTATGGGCTCGTTTCACCAAAGGATCACTCGTTGCCTGCGCGCGTTTCGAAGGAGGCCTTCGCTCGCCGTTTGGTCTTAGAAACCGCTGGTTCATACGGTGAAGTACTAAAGTTCATGCCGGCCCTCACCATAGCCGAGGCTGATCTGCGTCGGGGCTTGTCAATCATCCGCGACTGCGTACGAACGGTGCAGGACAGCACGGCGGCAAATCGCTGACAGAAGAGGCGTACGACAAAAGCAGCACCGATCGGTCTGCATTTGTCTTCGCAGGTCAGTTCGATGCTCAGGCGGTCCGAATGCATTTCCGCTTTGACATCGCGAACATACGGACTGTGCCGCACGTCAGTACTTCTGCGTGGATGATAGGTAAGTGCGGAGGATTTTTTGATGGCTGACGCAGAAGTAATCAAGAATTATATAGACGGAGAGTGGAGAGATTCTTCGTCCGGCGGACGGATCGAGGTTGATGACCCCTCTAATGGGGAGACCATTGCGGTCGTTGCGGAGGCGGGACCTGAAGAAGTTCATCTCGCCGTTGCTGCCGCCAACCGCGTTTTTCGCGACCGCGTTCTGATAGACATGCATCCCTACGACCGGGGACGAATGCTCTTTCGTGTGGCAGACGCGCTGGAGGCGCGGAGCGAGGAGATCGCGACCATTAACTGCATCGAGACGGGCAAGGCGTTGGATCTTGCACGGGGTGAGGTTCGCACCGCTATACGCTACCTGCGCTACTATGCCGGTCTGGCCGATAAGCTTGAAGGCCGATCGATCCCTCGCGGGGCCGAGTTTGTCGACTACACCGTCAGGAGCCCCTTCGGTGTTTCGGCCCAGATCGTGCCCTGGAATGGCCCTCTTGAACTAACGGCTCGTTCGCTTGCTTGCGCTATTGCCACCGGCAACTCAGTCGTGGTGAAGTCTCCGGAATTGGCTCCCTTGTCTGGGGTGGAGTTTGCGCGCGCCTGCGAAACCGCAGGATTGCCTGCCGGAGCCATCAATGTAATCACCGGTTACGGGCAGACCGCTGGCCAAGCGCTGATCGAGCACCCCGATGTGCGTCACATCGTGTTCACGGGATCCACGGCAACCGGGCGAACGGTGCTTAACACCGCGTCGGAACGCATCGTCCCCTGTATCATGGAACTGGGCGGCAAGTCAGCGGCTGTGGTGTATTCCGACGCGGATCTCGATGCTGTTGTAGACGCGGTGCGTATCGGAACCTATCTGAACGCGGGTCAGAATTGCAACAATTTAACAAGACTGCTCGTCCAACGATCGATCGCAGACGAATTATTGGAGAAAGTGAAAGTTTGCGTCGAAGGACTAACCGTTGGTCCGGGGCGAGAAAATTGTGACATCACACCCATGATCTCCCAGAAGCAGCGCAAGGGGGTTACGGAAGCGTGTGAGATTGCCGTTTTGGAGGGGGCACGGGCGGTAACCGGTGGAGCCGCACTTTCGGAGCGGAGCGGCTATTTCATGGCCGCTACTGTTTTTGCAGACGTCACGCGAGACAGTAATCTTTTCCAGAAAGAAGTATTCGGTCCCGTTCTCGCCGTAACTGTTTTCGATGACCCAGCTACGGGGATCGAACTAGCCAACGATACCGATCAAGGGTTGGCAGCTGGCGTGTTCACGCGGGATATTGACCGTGCTCTGTGGTGCGCCGATCGCCTTTGGGCTGGCCAAGTGTACGTGAATGGGTGGTACGTCGGCGGCGTAGAAACACCGTTCGGGGGGGTGAAGCAGTCTGGCTACGGCCGGGAAAAGGGGCAGGAAGCACTTGATGGCTACGTCCAGACGAGAAATATCGGCATCCGAATCTCGCGGCCGTCATCCGGTGAAGGCAGCATGGCCCAGAGCCGAACCGTCACGCGCGATCAGGGACCTTCTCAGCCAATTACGTTAAACGATCTTGTTCAGCCGTAGCGGTGAGGTAGGCGATAAATTGATTATTCCACCGAGCTAGAACTGCAAGAATTCGAGATAATTACAGCATGCTTCTCCGTTGCTCGCGTGGCGTCTTCGCGATACATGCGTCGAGGCCACGCGCAATGCGCGCTAGCACGCACACTATCGGCAGCAGTGCGAGTTCGTGCAATCGCTCCCGAAAAAAATGAGGTCGTTCTGCGTGTAAAACTCGCCCGCGTCTCCCTTTAGGCAGGGTTCGATGGTTATAGACTCCTTCAGTGCTGGCCGGGGGAATTGGCATCGCGTAGTACTACAGCTGAAGAGCACATTCTGGGGGATGCCACAGAAGATTGCAGCTCCCCTGCTAATAACGGCTCTCTTTGCAGATCTTCACTGTAGAATTGTGCTAATTTTTCTCTCGCATGATGGGATGGGTCGTTGCTTTTCGACTATATAATTGTGGGTGGCGGCTCATCCGGATGCGTCATGGCGAACAGGTTATCGGCCAATGGCAGTCACGTCCTGCTCATAGAGGCCGGTCCTGACT
>NZ_JAMYLU010000033.1:0-43881 GCF_040318135.1 Mesorhizobium sp. M1295 | reverse complement strand
GCTAAACACGGGGGCTGCGCGGCGGACACGCCGACGTCACAGCTACTGCCACGCCATTTTTGCAGAACTTGACGCACACAACTCGGCGAGGGCTAATTTGGGCCGTAGTGTCGAAGCATCGGCTTGTGGAGCCGCCTTCCAAAGCTTGATCCACAAGTCGCCTGTTGGCGCAGATGAGCCTACTAGGCCGCTCCCGTGTGCGACCTTTCCGCCCGATCGAGACGTAGAGCGCTCCCACGCGTATAGTCCGAGCCGATGCGCCCGCCGGCTCGGTCGTGCCATTTCAAGACACCCGCGGTGCTTTCCAGAGCGAACTTTCGCCTGTCGGAAGGAGTCGGGCGGATTCTCCCGTAGCCGACAATCTGCTTCCGGCCCCGAAACGGTCATTCCGGATGACAGATTGCGTGAAGCGGTCCGCGTGGTGCTGGGTGGCGCAAGAAGGATGGTTCAGTCGAAGAAGCCTGCATCCTCTTCCCCGAGATACTTCCTGGCTGCTTCGGCGTCGATATCGAGGCCCAGCCCCGGCGCTTCCAGCAGCTCCACCATGCTGTCCTTCACGATCTGCGACGGCAGGCCGATTACGAGATCCTCCCACCAGGGGTCGGAGGCGCTCGGGTATTCGAACGCGATATAGTTGGCGGGCAGGGTGGCGCAGACATTGATCAGCGCGCCGAGGCCGAGAAGGCCGTTCGCGGTGCCGTGCGGTGCCATCAGGATCGAGTGCATATAGGCGTGCTCGGCGACCCATTTGAGCTCGGCAATGCCGCCAATATCGGCCGGATCGGGGCCGATGACGCGCACCGCCTGCGTTTCGATCAGCTCCTTGAAATTGTGCCGCAGGTAGATCTGCTCGCCGGTATGAATTGGCGTCGAGGTGGAGGTGGTCAGCTCCCGATAGGCCTGCGGATTGACCCACGGCACATAGTCGCCGGTCAGCATGTCCTCGAGCCACATCAAATTGTACTTCTCGACCGCGCGAGCGAATTTGATCGCATCGGGCAGCATCCAGCCCGGGCCGCAGTCGAGCGCCAGGCTGACCTTGTCGCCCAGCACTTCCTTCATCGCGATCACGCAGTCGAGCATGTGGTTGAAACCGCGCTCGCTGATCACGCCCTGGTCCATGGCGCCGTGATGGCCGGCCTTCTTCTGCGTCACGCCGTAGTGAAAGCCCTCGATGGTGTCCTTCATGTCGGAGTGGAACGAGATTCCCTGCTTGATCATGAAGAAGTTCTGCGGCTGCTCCATCATCCATTTGACGTCAGCGGCGTAATCCTCCGGCCGGTCGCCCGTGCGTTTCTGGCGGATCGAGCCGTTATAGACGCGCACCTTGTCGCGCACCTTGCCGCCGAGCAGTTTGTAGGCCGGCACGCCTGCAGCCTTGCCGGCAATGTCCCACAGCGCATGCTCGATGGCGCTTACCGCCGCGCCATAGGGCTTGAAAGAGCCGCGTTGGCGGATCTTCAGCATCACCCGCTCGACGTCGGTCGGGTCCTCGCCGATCAGCGCCTCGCGGAAATGCAGGACCCAGGGCTTGAGGTAGGTCTTGGTGAACTCGACTTCGCCCAGGCCATAGAGGCCCTCGTCGGTAACGATGCGGACGATGGGGTGCCTGCCGATAACGGCACAGCGGAGGTCGGTGATCTTCATCTTCGGTTCTTTTCGCCTCAGCTCCAGGTGCGGTCCCAGGAATACTCGTTGTCCCAGTGATCCGTGGGCTGCCAGATGTCGGTGACACCCGGCTGCAGATGCTGCGAGATCACCTCGTCGACGACGTCGTCAATCCCCAGGCCCGGTTTGTCCGGAACAGTGATAAAGCCGTCCTTCACGAGCGGCTTGGAAACGCCGGCGACGATATCGTCCCACCAGTCGACGTCGGCAGAGTGGTATTCGAGCGCCATGAAGTTTTCGGTCGCGGTCGCGACATGTGCCGCGGCCATTGCGGCGATAGGACTTTCGGCCATATGGATGGCCATGGCGACGCCGTGATCCTGTGCCATGTCGCCGATCTTCTTGGTCTCCAGAATGCCCCCGCTGGTGAGCAGGTCTGGGTGGATAACGGAGAGGCCGCCGCTCTTGAGCAGAGGCTCGAAGCCCTCCTTAAGGTAGATGTCCTCGCCGGTGCAGATCGGCACCGTGGTGGCGGCCTGCAGTTGTCGGTACTGCTCGGTGTACTGCCATGGGATCACATCCTCGAGCCAGGCTGGCACGTATTTTTCAATCCGCCTCGCGAGGCGAATACCGTTCTGCAGTGAGATGTGGCCGACATGGTCGATGGCGAGCGGAACATCCATGCCGATAATTTCGCGAACCTCGGCAATGTACTGCTCAAGCAGGTCGAGGCCCTTGTCGGAAAAGTGGAGGCCAGTAAACGGGTGGGGGACATTATGCAAATCATACGCGGCATTGCGGGCGCGCCGCTCCTCCGTGGTCTTGACCGGGCCGCGGCCGGGGTGGACGCGGTACCCTTCAAGTGAGCCGGCAGGGGATACGACCGCACCGGGTACATCCGCGATCTGCATCAGCCCCAGATCCATCTTGAGGAAGGTGAAGCCAAGCGCCATGCGCTGCTTGAGGCGCTTGCCGGTCTCGGTGCCGCTCGGCACGGTCGCATCGGTATCGCAATAGAGGCGCACCTTCTCCCGAAACCGGCCGCCAAGCATCTGATAGATGGGCACGCCATAGGCCTTGCCGGCGAGATCCCACAACGCGATTTCGACCGCCGAGACGCCGCCGCCTTGCCGGCCGTGCCCACCGAACTGCTTGATCCGGCGAAACAGGCGGTCGATGTCGCAAGGGTTCTCGCCAAGCAGCCGGCTCTTCAGCATCAGCGCGTAGGTGGCGCTGGCGCCATCGCGCACTTCGCCAAGTCCGACGATGCCCTGATTGGTGTAAATCTTGAGCAGGGTTGAGGTGAACGGCGCGCCGACGATTTCGGCTACCCGCATGTCGGTGATGCGAAGCTGAGATGGCCTGGAGTTCGCGTTCACCCGATTGAGCGCCTCGTCGGCGCCACCTGTCTTTGCCATGACTTATCCTCGTTTTCGGCTTGTCGCCCCGTACCCTGGGCATAGAGTGTTGCTAGCCCAGCTCAATCTCGTGGGCCTGCAGATAGTCGCGGTCCATCTCAATACCGAGACCAGGCTTCGACGTCAGCTTGAGGCTGCCGTTCGAAATGTCGAGTGGTCTGTCGATCAGGTGATCGTATTTGCCCAGGTTCCACTCCGACGTTTCGAGTTTGTAGAAGTTGGGGACGGTCATCATCACCTGTGCTCCCGCAACCACATTGATCGGTCCCGCGGCGTCATGTGGCGAGACCGGGACGTAGTAGGCTTCGCATAGGGCAGAAATTTTCTTGAGTTCGGTAATGCCGCCGGTCCAGGTGACGTCGGGCATGATGTAGTCGGCGAGCTTGTTCTCAAGTACCGGCACGAAATCCCACTTCGTGTGGCCGCGCTCGCCCCACGAGATGGCGGTATTGACCTTCTCACGCACCTGCTTGAGGGCGTTAAGGCTCTCGGGCGGGCAGGGCTCCTCAAACCAGTCGATCTGACCGGCTTCCTCGAGGCTCCGACAGAGGCGAATGGCGGTGGGAACGTCGAAGCGGCCATGGGCATCGATGAGAATGTCGACATCGGGTCCCGCCGTTTCACGGATCAGAGCCGTGAGTTCGGCGGCTTCGCGCTCGTCCTTGCGGGTCATGCTGCCATCGAGGTAGCCGTCCCGCTGTTCGCGAGGCAGACCATCGGCGCTGCGACCCTGGTGCGGGTAAGGATCGAACTTGAGCGCAGTGTGTCCGGACTCGACAATGTCTAGAATTTCGCGGACCACGGCTTCCTTGCTCGTGAATTTGGCTTGGTTGGGATGGGTGTAGAGCGCGATTTCATCGCGTACTGGTCCGCCCAGCAGCTCGTAAATCGGCTTACCAAGGACTTTGCCCCGGATGTCCCAGAGGGCAATATCGATGGCGCTCACGCATTCGACGGCGGCGCCGCGGCTGCCCATGTAGGTGAAGCTGCGGAAGATCTTGTGCCAGAGATGCTCGATACGCGCTGGATCCTCGCCTGTCACGGCGACACCGATCTGCCGCAGGATCGTGCAGAGAGCGCGGTTGGCGAGCCTTGTGGTGGTGGTGATCTCTCCCCAGCCACTCACTCCCTCGTCGGTCGTCACTTCGACGAACAGGAACTCTCCCCAATAAGAAGCATCGGACTTGATCAGCCACGGCCGAATGCTCGTGATTTTCATCGCAACTACCTTTGTCTGAAAATGGTCAGCCTAACGATGTTCTGGACTGGATATTCTATCCGGCCCGAGCGGCGTTGCGCGCACGCATCTGTTCGAGAATATGCCGGCCCGAGCCCTCGACATGGCGGGAGACGAGTTCGGCCGCCTTGTCGGCCTCTCCCGCCTTTACGAGCGCGATGAGTTCGCGGTGCTCGCGCATGATCGCGGCACGTCGCGCCAGCGTGAAGTTGAAACGACGGCTCACGGCTCGCAGCACTTCGCGATGCTTCCACCAAAGCTCGGCGGCGTGGCGGTTATAGTGCCGCTGGTACATCACGGTGTGGAAAGCGGTATCCAGCTCACTGTGCCTGAATGTGTCGGCGAAGTTGTTCTCTTCAATCAGGCCTTGGAGACGTTCGAGTTCGGCAATGTCCTCGCCGGTAGCCATATTCACAAACCATCGTGTCAGGGCTGGCTCGATCAGAACACCGATCTCGTAGATATCCCGGACAAAATCCTGATCAATGGGTCGGACGCGTGCCCCGCGGTTGGCGACAAAGATGACAAAGCCTTCGCCGCGCAACAGCTGCAGGGCCTCGCGCACAGGATTGGTCGAGGTGCCGTGACGCCGGGCCAGATCGGTGACCACAAGCCGTTCGTTGGCGGCGAGCCGTCCCTCGATGATGTCTTCCCTGATCAATTCATAAAGCGAGGCGCCCTCGCTGGAGGCTCCGATGGGATCGGTGCCCACAGGTGGCATAGCTTTGAAATCGCTTATTTCGGCCAAGGCCGGCTCCCCAACTTAATACATACCTTGCCCGATATCACACACGGCTTTCGCAAACAATGTACGATCCTGCGCGTTGACAGGCAATCCATGATCTGAAAACGTACCAAGGGATCGGGAGGATACATTGAGCATCCTCGCGATCGAAACGAGCAAGGACCGCTTTGCCTTGGCGCAGGGCGGCATGGGAGAACCAGGGAGGATACCTATGACGAGGATTACGCTCGGCAGTGCGGTCCTGCGCGGCACTGTCGTCACTGCTTTGATGGCATCCCTGATGCCCACATCGGCGCTGGCTGCGCCACCGGTCGACCTCAGCAAGTGGTCGCCGGAATATGTGCGCTCCATCGCCGGCACACAGGATTTTGACACGGCGGCCGATTGCGCCAAGGTCACCCCGCTCGACTACAAGGGGCGGCTGACTTTCTGGTATCAGGGCGTGTTCGAGGGCGACCCCGACCTCCTGCGCCAGTACTACAAGGATTTCTTCGAGACCTTCCGCAAAACCTATCCGAACATCCAGCTCGAGGAACAAGCCCTCACCTATAACGACCTTCTCGACAAGTTCCGCACGGCGCTCCTGGGCAATGCCGCGCCGATGGCGGTCCGCCTGCAAATCCTGGGTGGTACCGAGTTCGCCTCAAAGGGCTATCTGGCGCCGCTCAAGCCAGAGGATGTGGGGTATTCGACCGAGGATTTCTGGCCCGGCGCCATGAAGGCCGTGACCTGGGAGGGCGTGACCTACGGCATTCCGACCAACAACGAGACGATGGCATTCATCTGGAACGCCGACATCTTCAAGCGTGCGGGTCTCGATCCGGACAAGGCTCCGGCAACCTGGGAAGACGTCGTCAAATATTCCAAGCAGATCCACGACAAGCTCGGCATTGCCGGCTACGGCCTCGTGGCGCGCAAGAATGCCGGCAATACGCCGTACCGTTTCATGCCACAGCTGTGGGCCTATGGCGGCGGCGTCTTCGACGAAGCCACCGCGAATCCGACCTATGAGCAGGTCCAGCTCGATAGTCCCCAGAGCAAGGCGGCGCTGCAAGCCTCCTACGACATGTATGTTCGCGACAAGTCGGTTCCGGTTTCGGCGCTCACCAACCAGCAGGCCGATAACCAGCCCCTGTTCGTCGCCGGCCAGCTCGGCATGATGATCTCGCACCCGTCCGATTACAACGTCATGCTCGACCTGCAGAAAAAGGCGACGGGCACCGACAAGGACAAGGCGCAGACGGTCATCGACAATATGCGCTACGGCCTGATTCCAACTGGCCCCGACGGCAAGCGCGCCGTCGTGTTCGGCGGCTCGAACATTCACATCCTGAAGCCCGAATATGTCGAGGGCGGCAAGGTAGACGAGCCTGCTGCAAAGGCTATCATCTGCATGTGGACGAGCCCTGAATGGTCGCTGAAGATGGCCTACGCCGGATCAAACCCAGGCAACCTTAACGGCTTCAAGACCAAGTGGATGAAGGAACGTCTGGACAACATCAAGTTCCTCGATGTCACGACCTCGATGCTGCCATACGGCATTCCGTTCCCAGCGCTGCCGCAGGCCCCCGAGATCATGAACATCATCATCCCGGACATGCTGCAGAATGCCCTGACCGGAGCGATGACCGTCGACGAGGCGGCGGACGACGCGGCCAAGAAGGTAAAAGACGTGATGGGCGGACTCTAGTCCAAGCCTGACCTACGACCTGACCGGCTGCGCCGCTGGCGCAGCCGCCTCGTTCCGAAGAATAAGGGCACGCCACAAGTGACGATCGTGACCGGCAAGGCCGAGGCTCGCCGAAGATTGCAACCCGGTACAGCCGGCACGCTGCGGAAGATCTGGGAGCATCGCGCGGACTACGCGTATGTGCTCCCGGCGATCGCCGTGATGCTCATCGTCATCGCCTATCCGATCTACTACACGGTCGAGCTGTCGTTCTTTAAGACACCGCCTGGTCTGCAGCTCCGCGACAAGACCTTCATCGGCTTCGACAACTACACGACGATCCTCACCAGTCAGGTGTTCTGGAAGGTCACCTGGAACACACTGATCTGGACGCTGGGGTCCACTTTCATCTCCTTTGTCCTGGGGTTTGCAACGGCGCTGGCGCTCCACCGCGACTTCATCGGCCGTGGTGTCTTGCGCGCTATCCTGATCATCCCTTGGGTCATCAGTGCCGTCGCCGCCTCCTATATCTGGAAGTGGATCTACCATTCGGACTTCGGGATCATCGGCGCGGTGCTGGTCGGCCTCGGATTGGCCGACCGGCCGCCGAATTTTATCGACAATGTCAGCACGGTGCTGCCCTCCCTGATCGTCGTCAATATCTGGCGCGAGTTTCCGTTCGCCATGATTATGATGATGGCCGGCCTGCAGACAGTCCCCGACCAATTGCTGCGCGCCGCAAAAGTCGACGGTGCCAGTGCATGGCAGCGCTTTTGGCACGTCACCTTCCCGCACTTGCGCAACGTCTCGGTGGTGACGATGCTGCTGCTCGCAGTGGCCAACTTCAATTCCTTCATCATCCCCTGGATCATGACCGGCGGCGGGCCGTCGAACGCATCGCATATCTGGATAACCCACATTTATGAGCTCGCCTTCGGACGGCAGCGCTGGGGCGTGGCATCGGCCTATTCAGTGCTCCTGTTCCTCACACTGATGACACTGGGCTACTTCTACGTCCGTGCGCTAAGCGGCAACGAGCGGAAAGAGGGCAGCGCATGAGCACGATTGCCGAGACAGCCTCTCGAGCCCCGACCCGTCGCCGCATGCGCGTCGACGGTTGGCGGTGGGCCGGGCGCATATTCCTCGTGTTCATGCTGCTTTATACTGCGTTGCCGATGATCTGGATGCTGATCACCTCGATCAAGTCCGGATTCGCGGCGACGCAATTCCCGCCGCAATGGTGGCCGGACGAGCCTACCCTCGCCAGTTACCAGAAGCTGCTCGATCCGCAGAACAGCGTCGGCCAGGATTTCCTCCGCTTCTTCTGGAACAGCCTTTTCGTGTCGACGGTTACGACAATCCTTTCGGTGATCGTGGCTGTCCCTGCGGCCTACGCGTTTTCGCGCTTCAGTTTCCCCGGCCGGAATTTCCTGTTTTTTGCCGTGCTGCTGCGCAATATGTTCCCGGCGGTGATCTTTCTCGTGCCACTCTTCATCCTGATGCGCGCGATCGGGCTGGTGAACACGCACGGCTCGCTGATACTCACCTATCTCACCTTCGGCCTGCCGCTGGCGATCTGGCTGCTCAAGGGCTTTTATGACAACATCCCGGTGCAGCTGGAGCAGGCGGCGCGCATCGATGGCGCCACACGGTTCCAGGCCTTCATCATGATCGTGATGCCGCTCTCGACGCCGGGGATCATCGCCACCGCAATCTATTCCTTTATCGGCGCGTGGAACGAGTACATCTACGCCTACACCTTCCTCTCCAAGAACGAGCAGTTGACCCTTCCGGTTGGCATCCAGCGCTTCTTCTCGGAAAATACGACGGACTTTCCGGGCCTGATGGCGGCCAGCTTCATGATGAGCGTGCCCGTCGTGGTGCTGTTCCTGGTCCTGCAACGATACTTTGTACGCGCCCTTACAGAAGGCGCGGTCAAGCACTAGGGAGTTGCCGATGGCCCACGTGGTCCTCCAAGATCTCGTCAAGAGCTATGGCGGCTTCAAAGCTGTCAACCACGTCTCGCTGACGGTCAATGACGGCGAGTTCGTTGCGCTCGTCGGCCCTTCAGGCTGCGGCAAGACAACCACGCTCAATCTCGTCGCCGGGCTGACCCCGATCACATCGGGCGACATCATCATCGGCGAGCGGGTGGTCAACGACCTCGACCCCAAGGACCGGGATATCGCAATGGTGTTCCAGAACTACGCGCTCTACCCGCAGAAATCGGTCTACAAGAACCTGGCGTTCCCGCTTCAGATGCGCAAACTCCCTAGGGACGAGATCGACAAGAAGGTCAAGGAAGCGGCGCGAGTGCTCGACATGACGCATCTGCTCGAGCGCAAGCCGCGCGAACTTTCGGGCGGGCAGCAGCAGCGCGTGGCCCTTGGCCGTGCCCTCGTCCGCGACCCTGCGGTGTTCCTCATGGACGAGCCACTGTCTAACCTCGATGCCAAACTGCGCGTGCAGATGCGGTCGGAGATCAAGCGCTTCCACCAGGACCTCAAGGCGACGATCATCTATGTGACGCACGACCAGCTCGAGGCCGTGACCATGGCTGACAAGATGGCGGTGATGAATGGCGGCTACCTGCAGCAATACGATTCACCGGCGCAGGTCTTTGCCCATCCGGTGAACATGTTCGTCGCCAGCTTCATCGGCAGCCCGGCGATGAGCCTTATTCCGCTGGAGGCGTCGACGGCAAACGGAAACACGGTGTTGACCGGCGCCGAGGGCTGGCGCCTTGAGCTCTCGCCGCGCAATGCCCAGAAGGTCGTGAGAGCGACGACCATGAAAGTCGTGCTCGGCGCACGTCACTCGACGATCAAGCTCCACAAGAGCGCGGTCCCCGGTTCCATTCCGGCCAAGGCCTACACCGTGGAACCGACCGGAGACGTCACCTTCGTGCAGGCGTTCCTGTCCGGCGCCATCGTCAACGTCAGCGTGCCGCCGAACATTGCCGTCTCGCCCGACGAGCAGATCTGGCTCGAGTTCGACCAGGAGCGGATGCATCTGTTCGACGGCGAAACTGAAATGGCCCTCAAAGCCAACTGAGATAGGGCCGATGCGTGTGGAACGTGGGCGTGGATGACTGAGAAGCTTAAGATCACCGCGATCAAGCCCTATCCGGTTTGGGTAGGAACGCGCAACCAGATGCTCGTCAAGGTCGAGACCAACCAGGGCATCTTCGGCTGGGGCGAGAGCGGCTTGAGCGGTCGCGAGAGGGCCGTGGCCGGCGCGGTCGAGCACTATCGCGAGTTTCTCATCGGTCGCGACCCGATGCAGATCGGGCGGATCTGGCAGGAGGTTTACCGCAGCCAGTACTTCGAAGGCGGGCGAGTCCTGCAGGCGGCGATTTCCGCCATCGACATCGCCCTTCACGACATCAAGGGCAAGGCGCTGGGCGTGCCCGTCTACGAGCTGCTCGGCGGCAAGCAGCGCGACCGCGTCCCCACCTTCGCCTCGACCGGCGACGAGGCCGAGGGCGATGTTGCCATCGGACGGGCCCGCGAACTTCGCGCACAGGGGTGGCAGGCGATCCGCTTCTTCCCCTTCGGGCAAAACAGCAAGGACATCTTCGAGCCGCGCGAGTCCATCGGCGCTACCGCGGGTATGCTGAACAAGGCGCGCGAGGCGCTGGGCGACGACGCCGTTCTCGGCATCGACTATCACCATCGGCTGTCGGTGGCAGAGGCGGCGAGCTTCTGCAACAAGCTCGGCCGCGGCGTGCTTGATTTCCTCGAGGAGCCAATACGGGACGAGACGCCGGAGGCCTATGAATCGCTGCGCACGATGACCGACATCCCCTTTGCCATCGGCGAGGAATTTGCCAGCAAGTGGCAGTTCCTGCCCTACATCGAGCGCGGCATCCACCAGTTCAACCGGCTCGATGTTTGCAACGTCGGCGGGCTCACCGAGGCAATGAAAATCGCTGGCTGGAGCGAGGCGCACTATGTGGACCTGATGCCGCACAATCCGCTTGGTCCAGTGTGCACGGCCGCTACCGTGCATCTCGCCGCCGCAGTACCCAACTTCGCGTGGCTCGAGACCAGGGCGCCCGAAACAAAGCTGGGCTTCGACAGTTCCGACTTCTTCCCCGTGCAACCACGGCTCGACGGGACCGATTACCCGGTCGGCGATCTGCCGGGGCTCGGCGTCGAGGTCAACGAAGTGGCGGTCCAGGCGCAGAGTTTGCGTTTCTGGGAAGCGCCTCACCTTAAGCGCCGCGATGGTTCTGTTACGAACTGGTAGTTCCATTCATCCGGAGTCGACAATGACGCATACTTCCGACATCACGCGGCCGCCTAAAGACCTGATCGACGCGCTGAGGGAGATCGGCGCCGCGACGGTTGCCGGCACGCTTGGCCAAATGGGCTTCCGCAATCCGCACATGGTCGGTCCGGTGGCGCAAAACCATGGGAAGTCGATCGTCGGGCCGGCATTGACGCTGCAGTTCCTGCCGCAGCGGCCGGACCTGTTCACCGAGGGAGAATATGCCGATCCGGAGACCCAACTTCACCGGCACGTGCTCTACCACGCGCAGGAGGGCGATGTGGTCGTGGTCGACGCGCGCGGCGACATGAGCTCGGGTGTCTTTGGCGATATGATGTCGACTTATTTCAAGGGCAGGGGCGGGGCGGGTATCGTCATCGACGGGTGCATGCGCGACCGGCCCAATGTCGAAAAGCTCGATCTACCCCTATGGCTGCGCGGCTGGACGCCAAACTATCATGTGCAGACCAGCATCTATCCCAATGCCGTCAACGTTCCGATTGCCTGCGGCGGTGTCACGGTGATCCCCGGCGACATCATCGTCGCTGACGACGACGGCGTGGTGGTGCTTCCCGTCGTGATGGCCCCGAAGGTGATCGAAGAATCACAGAAGCATCACGATTGGGAGGAGTTTTCGCGAGCCAAGCTCATGGAGGGGGGCCCATTGCAACGCTACTATCCGCTGCATGACGATGCCCGCGGGGAGTACGAGGAGTGGCGCAAAGCAAATCGCTTGGAAAACCCGAGTTAGCGCATCAACTACCTCGTGGCGGGGCCGGGGAGTCGAGTTTCGTCGTCGGGCGCCCACTGCACTGCACTGAACGATCGAGACGGTCCGGCTCCCGCCATCTCGTGCGGGCACCAAGCGTTACACCATGCGGACCTCCAATGGCTAACCGGAAGCCTCATCAGCGCCTAGAAGCTGACGTAGCACCGGGCGTTCGGCAGCCGAGTTCCGCGACGATCGACGCCATTGGCGAAGGCGTGACGAAGCTTGTACGGGCTGCTGCAGAGTAACCTCATGTATCGCCAAGACACGCCAGGAGGCGGCTGCTGATCCTTCTCGCAGCGCGGATCACCTAGTCTCTAGGCGCGTCGAAACGCTTTTTCGGCGTCCGCCGGTACGAGGCACGATCAGCCTAGTCTAGTTCGAAAGAGCTCCTGAAGGCGACAAACGGCGGCAGGCTTAACAGAAAATCAGATGTCGGTTCAATTTCGCTCGCTGTCCCCAATGACTAGGTTCTGAACCAGGAAGTCGATGAAGACGCGCATCTTGGCAAGTGGAAGCCGGGTCGCTGGCCACACCACATGAATCGGGATCGGCGGTTGTTCGAACGCTGCCAGGATAACCTCAACCGCCCCGTCGTCTACCAGGTCTCTTACTTGCCAGAGTGGTACCCGACCGATGCCCAACCCCGCAGCGACCGCCGCATGGCTTGCGGCGGCATTGTCGACGTGAAATCGCGCACCCACATTGACGCTCAGCTGCTTGCCGGCTTCCAGGAATTGCCATTTTCCAGCATCGCGGTCGGTGTTGCGGAAGATGCACTGATGGTTCGCTAGCTCCTTCGGATGTTGTGGCCGCCCGTACGTGGCGAAATACGACGGAGCGCCGAAAATGACGAGACGCATCGCTCCAAGGCGCCGGGCCTTGAGATCGTAGTCGCGGAGTTCCCCGATGCGAACAGCAAGGTCGAGTTCATCTTCAATGAGATCGACGAATCGGTCCGACAGTTTGAGGTCGACCTCGATCCTCGGATAGCGCTCCATGAAGCGGGCCACGACGGGTACCAGGTAAGTAGGGCCGAAGAGCACCGGCGCTCCTACTCTTAGGAGTCCGAAAGGTTCGGCACTGCGCTTGCCGGCTTCGGCCTTTGCTTCGACAATCTCAGACAGTGCCGGTTTCACCCGTCGATAAAAGTCGTGGCCTGCCTCAGTCGTTTGCGTGTTGTGGGTGGTTCGGCGGACCAATTCGACGCCGACGCTGGTTTCAAGCGCGGCAAGCGACCGGCTGACAGATTGCAAGGAGCGGCTGAGGTGCCGCGCCGCGGCTGAGAGATTGCCGCGCTCCACGACAGCGAGAAACGCCTCAATGTCTCGAAATCCGCCCATGATGATCTCTCAAATTTAGAGAGACGATATCACATTTTCCGCGCCTACCATCCGAAAAGCGGAACTCGATATTTCACTCGATGGGGCAGGGACGCCACCTCGCTACGAAAGGAAGAACTCATGTCAGAACCCAAGAAACGAACTGTTCTGGTTGTCGGTGCGTCCGGCCGCAGCGGCGGCTTCGTCGCGGCCGAGCTTGCCCGGCGGGGCATAGCGGTGAGGGCGTTGGTCCGCAGTGAGTACGCTGCTGCGACGGCACGCGCGAGCGGAGCGACCGAAATTGCTTCAGGTGACCTTCGAGATCCGGAGAGCCTAAAGGCAGCGCTGAGAAACGTCGACGGAGTCTATCATGTCGGACCGCCGTTCGTGGCCGATGAAGCGGACCTAGGCATAACCATGGTCAAGGCCGCAAAGCGTGCCGGTATCCGCAAGTTCGTTTTCTCTTCAGTTATCCACCCGGCGAACGGACTTGCAAACCACGCAAGCAAGCTGCCCGTTGAGCAGGCCATTCTCCGCGCGAATTTGGATTACACCATCCTCTATCCGGCGACGCTGTTTCAGAACATGGCAGCTGCTTGGAAAGGCGTGGTGGAAACCGGCGTCTTTGCCGAGCCGTTTGCGAAAACGGCGCGCCTGGCGCGTGTCGACTACCGCGACGTCGCCGAAGTGGCGGCCGAGGCCCTGACGTCCGACCGGCTCGCCTACGGCTCTTTCGAGCTTGCGGCAGAAAGTATGCACGATCGCGTTGAAATTGCGGGGATGATGAGCGTCGCCCTTGGCCGGCCCGTGGAGGCAGCCGAGGTGACGTTCGAGCAATGGACCGCTGTCGCGAAGCCGCCCTTCCGGGGGGAGCAGCTTGCTCAGCTCGAACGGGTATTTCAGTCCTATTCCGACTTCGGTTCCGCCGGAAACAGCCTGACCTTGCGTGCCATCCTCGGACGCCAGCCCCGCACGTTGCATCAGTTTTTCGAGGAACTTGCTGCAGCGTCGCGCGGGCGGCCGCGGCCGCCTGATCTCATCGACGCCTTCGGCCATTTTCTCGCAAAGAGGGTATCTCCGATGTCGGTCTCCCAATTGATCTTCCAACTCGTGCCACGGCGCAGACACGGAACGTCATCTCTCGATTACCCTGGCAGAAGCAATGCCTCTGCCACCGAGGGCCGCTTGGTCCCAGTTTTCACCGCCGCCATCGCCGCAATCGTATTGAGCCTCTATGCCTCTCAACCGTTGCTCGGCTTGATTGGGACTACATTCGAGGTTGGTCCGGAAATGGCGGGGTTGGTTCCGACCGTCACACTGCTTGGTTACGCAGCCGGACTGATCTTCCTGGTCCCGCTCATCGATCTGATGGAGAACCGTTGGCTTATCGGGCTGACACTTGTCCTCATGGTGCTTTCGCTGATTGCCAGCGCGCTTGCCCCAACGGCGGCACTTTTTCTTGTCGCCTCGACCTCCGTCGGCATCACCTCCACGGTCGCGCAGATGCTCGTTCCGGTCATCGCGAGACTGGCGGCGGAAAAAGATCGGGGCCGCATCGTGGGCACGGTGCAGAGCGGCATCGTGGTGGGCGTCCTCCTGTCGCGCCCGTCCGCAAGCCTGGCTGCCGAGTTTCTTGGATGGCGTGCATTCTATGGTATCATGGCCGTATTGGTTGCTGTGCTCGGCCTGATCCTTGCGCGCGTTGTCAAGGCTCATCGCCCGGCGACCGGTCTTCAGTACGGCGCTCTCATCGGATCGCTTTGGAAGCTGATCCGTGAAGAGCCATTGCTGCGCCGTCGCGTGCTTTATCAGTTCCTGCTGATGGCTGCCTTCAATATTTTCTGGACGGCGGTCGCCCTGAGGCTTGCTGAGCCACCATTCGGGCTCGACCAGATTGGCATTGCAGCCTTCGCACTGGTCGGCATACCCGCTGCGTTGATTGCGCCTTTCACGGGCCGGATCGCCGATCGAGGCTGGTCAGATGGCGCAACGCGATTTGCACACCTGTCGGCTTTCATCGGCGTCGTGCTCATCGGATTGCCAACTTCCGGCGGCTGGGGTCTCTGGGAGGCGGATCGCTTCCCCTGGCTGTCGCTCGCGGCGTTGGCCATTGGGGCGGTTCTGCTTAATCTCGGTACTGTCGCCGACCAGGTGCTCGGCCGCATCGCCATCAACACAGTCCGACCGGAGGCGCGCGGACGCATGAATGCGCTTTTCACCGGGTTGTTCTTCTTGGGTGGGTCGGCCGGCTCCAGTCTCGCTGGAGTATGCTGGGCCCAGGCCGGCTGGGCAGGCATCAGCGGTGCAAGCTTGGTCTTTGCCTTTGCTGCACTGATCGCCAGCTCTGCGAACTGGCATCCGGGGACACCTTCGGTGCCGGGGGAAACCTCAACAAACCTGTAACAAACGAATAGTCAGCTCGCGCCGAGCTCGCCGGTGGCACAACGACGCGCCATGATGTTTGAATCCGGAGCCCACAATATGCGACGAATGAGGCCATGGCGCGGGATGCGTTGTCATCTTACCTCGTACGATGCCACTTGGCCCCGATGGCGGGCTACCTTTTCGCGATTCCCGCAAACCCGCATATTGCACCAGCGACGTTTTCCGCCCCGTGAGATGTCTACGAAGAGCCACCCACATCGTGGGCACACGCGGAGCCTTGCGCGGGGTAGCGTAAAAAACGCCTCGATGGACAAGAACGCAAGGAATGCGGTCACCAAGGCTGGGTCTTCCCATTGATCAGACGCCAGAGCGAGCCGTGTCCCATCCCACGCGACTTGCTGGGCTCCCAACCTGTTTGCGGCGCGTGAGCATAAAAGACCAAGCTGTTGCGAGGGAGGCTCCAGATTTGAGGCGATCGCGTCGAAGAGCGCGTATGACGATTCCCGTATGTCACGAACTTCGTGGAGGAAGTGCCGATCCCGTATCTCGGCAACGGCCACTGCTTCCTGTTCGTCTGCCAACCCCGCGGCGAGCAACCACGTCCCGATATCGCGAGGGGAGTTGAAGAGTTCATTGTGCAGGGGCGGGTTTCGCCGGTCATACACGGCGTTCGAAAGGTCGAGGGCGGCGTGGCCGCCTATGAAGTGCTCTGGCACCCAGGCCGTGGGATCGCGCGACAGGGAACTTAACCTTTAATATTCCGTTACATGGTTACAAAACGTAACCGGATTGACCGATTTATCAGGTTTCTTCGCTCGCTGCAAACCAAAGACGGAAAACGGCCATGCTGAACGTTCATAAAGCCAAGCATCATACGGTCGAAGTGGACGGGGTGAACTTGTTCGATCGCGAGGCGGGGCGGCGCGATGCGCCCGGTGTCCTGCTGCTCCACGGCCAGCCCAGCTCATCGTACAGCTTCCGCGACGTCATCAACCCGCTGGCGGAAGTGGCACGGGTCGTCGCGCCCGATCTGCCCGGGTTCAGCTTCACGGAGGCGCCAGAAGACTATCCGTATACGTTGGAGGCCCTGGCGCAGACGATCGACCCGCTCAAGTCATGTGTATGTCGGGCCGGCGACGCTTCGTGCGCAGCAGCTGCCCTACATCCACACCGACGCCGACAAGCTCAGCTGGCGAAAAGAGGTGGGCGACAAGCTCGATCCAAAGGCTGACCCGCTGGCGGAGAAGCGAAAGGCGTTCTGGGACCGCATCGGCACCATGCCCCCGGCCCAAGAGATCAGCGAGCTTGAGGCCCTTGGATATGGCCCAGGCGAGGAGCGCTCCAACAAGTCCTTCTGCCCGTTTAGGTAAGTGGCCTCGCACGGAAGCATCAA
The DNA here is from genome assembly GCF_040318135.1 of Mesorhizobium sp. M1295. Lineage (NCBI taxonomy): Bacteria > Pseudomonadati > Pseudomonadota > Alphaproteobacteria > Hyphomicrobiales > Phyllobacteriaceae > Mesorhizobium > Mesorhizobium sp. M1295. The sequence goes on along the minus strand of NZ_JAMYLU010000033.1, from coordinate 27,063 downwards.
GCACCGTAGCGGAAGGTTGCCTCGCTGGAGGATTGCTATATGGGAAAGCAACTTTTATCTGCTGCCACAGGAATCTTTCTATTCGTAGGTATCGGAACCGCCGCCGCTCAGGACGTCATCATTCAGCCTGAGCAAGACATGGTGATCCGGGAATATGTAAAGAAGAAGCCGATAGCATCCCTGAGCCTTCCCTGTGCTGAGCTCAACATTGGCACCGCTCTGCCCGACACAGTCAGAGCTTTACGAAGTGCCGGACGTTCAGTACCGCTATGTAGTTGCCGAGGGACGAACCGTCCTGGTTGATCCAGGTACCCGCAAAACTTTTAAGATCTACGACTGATTTTCTACCTGAAGCCCGCCGTGCCGAAAAGGTGCGGCGGGCTTTTTGCGTTCAGCCGATCCAAGCAACTGATCGGGAAGCCTTTCGTTTCGTAGAACCAAAACCGGTGACAATCGTTTCGTAACTATGGCGATCCCGCCTGATGGAGAAAACCATGGACTGGAACCGCGTGGAAGGAAACTGGAAGCAGGTCAAAGGCAAAGTTAAAGAACAGTGGGGCAAGCTCACTGATGACGATCTCGATCTAATTGCCGGAAAGCGTGACCAGCTCGAAGGCAAAATTCAGGAACGCTACGGCATCGAAAAGGACAGGGTCCGATCCGACGTCGATGACTGGTACAGCCGCCAATCATGGTAGCGGACGATGCGCCCGCCGCCGGCATACGGCGGCGGGCAGCCTCACGGAACGCGCGAGATGCCGCGTTTGGTTCCAAAGTCGCCAGGAGCTATGTCGGGTTCTTCATGCTTACTGCCATCAATACTTCCGGTACTCCGGCAAGCGACGAGGTCGATAGCTTCGTCATCCTGCCACCTTCAGGGGCTCGGTCCGAAGCGGTGTTGCGCGAGGTCGAAGCATTCCTGAAGGCCTGCTTCCCGGAATATGATTTTCTTGCAAACGGCTGCGGCACGCCGTTCGACGATGACTACCAAATCGTGCCCGACTTTCCTGACCCGTCCATCATGATGGGCATCGCTGCCGCTCTGAAAAGTTTCAGGCCAGGGCAGCCGCCGGCGCTGAACTAGAGGGACGGTCGCGCCGCCGGGCTTCCTTTGCGCCCCGCCATCAAAGACGAGGAACGCGACGGCTTTTCCGCTCGTTGATCCTTTATGCCCTCTACCTCGATTCGCAAAACGGAGTACGATCCCGAGCGGAAGGTACTTTCGGTGTGGTTCGTGGCCAGCGGCAAGCGGTACGAGTTTGAGGGTGTTCCGCCAGAGACCTTTGCGGCATTCAAAGCCGCGTTCGCGAAGGGCCGCGAGCGATAGCGACCCGGGATGACCTGACATGTCGTGGCGAGGTGGCGCTAAGTGCGACCAGTCCTTGGGACCTCGTCCAGGAGACTTGGACCTTTGCTCGGTGGCAACTGGCCGTCGGGAGTGAGCTTGTCCACTGCGTCAGGGAGTTCTCTTGTGAGCCGATCGAGAAGCTCGTCATGGGACAATCCGGTCTGCTCGGCCAGATCGTTCAACGTTTGCGGGTCGATTGCTTTTTCAACCTGCTCCCGCTGAACGGGTCGGTTTGATCCTTTACTTACCCACGAATCAACCTGGTCGCCGGCACCTGCATTCCTGAGGCGGTCCAGGATGTCGCCGAGGCCGCCGGGCGAGCCGGCACTATTGGGATCTGTCGATCTCTTTCCCGCGATCAGCTCGCCGATCTTGTCCTTGTTCTTGTAGGCAAGCAGGCCAAGCAACGCTATGGCGACCTTTCCTATGTCAAGGCTCATTTGTCGTCTCCTTCATCCAAAAGGGACAAGGCATGCGGCTCTGAAAGGTTCCGCCGGGTCGGATCTCCCACCGGAATTCCGGGCCAGCCTCGCACATGTTATATATTAGCATCTGCGGAACTTTCGGCCCTTTCGCGTGTTGGTGCCTGTACTCCGGCCAGACAGCAAATTGTGATCAGCTGTTGGTTGCACTTGGCCCGTCGGCTTCGGTCGGCGGGCTTTTGTTGTCTTGGGCAGAACCCCCGCCTGCGACGATGGTTCGATCAAGCAGCACCGTGCCGCCAGCCGCATAACGGTTCGTTAGGCATGTTGAGGCGGTGATGGGACTATCTCCAAACGTTCCATCGACCGTCTTCCAAGCGCTCGGTAGGCGGGCAGGCATGCATCATCTCCCAATGGGTGTCGCCCTCGCCATTTCGCTTGCATTCGGTATAGTCGTGACGGCGGTTGCCGGGAAGGATCAGTCGGAAGGCAGCAGCACGTGGTGCTCATCGGTCCTGGGCGATGTTCCCATGAGGGGCACGCGTCACGATGTAGAGGCGGAACCGGACATCGGGCACTCCGAGCCCTAAACAGAGGGCCGTAGCACCCCCTGGACGACCGCGGTGCGCTGAGCCTCGATGCCCAGTCCCGAGCGGCCTTACCGCCGCGTGGAGACACCACTGCGCTCGGCAACTTGACCTCCCCAAGGGTGCGCAAACTGCAAACCACCGTTTGGTGGCGCCAAGCGTCTAAGACCCCGGGCCCCGGTAAAAAGCGGAGCCAATGATTAGATGGCTCTAGTCGGGAACAAAGTCGAATATCCATGATTTTGTACGTTGCCCTGAGTGGCAGTACCGATAGCTATCCAACGGGTGTTCCATGGATTCTCCAACGTTGCCTCCGCCACCTCCGACTGAACTCAGCCAAACACTGAAACGCAATATCCAAGCGATTGAGGAGCGCCGGGCGAAGGAAGCAAGCGATGCAACTTTGGAAGAGAAAATCGCTGAGGCGATTACTTCTTTTACGGGCAGTATGCGTTTCGTGTACCTTCACTTGGCCGTGTATGGCGGCTGGATCGTCTTGAACTTGGGCTGGATACCGATCACTCCGCCATTTGATCCGACATTCGTGATATTGGCTATGGTAGCTTCCGTCGAGGCCATATTCCTCTCGACCTTTGTACTGATCAGCCAAAACCGGATGTCAGTTGCCGCAGATAAACGGGCGGATCTGGACCTTCAGGTGAGCCTGCTAACGGAGCACGAACTCACAAAGCTTACTGAACTTGTCGATTCAATTGCGGATCGGTTGAGTGTAAAACCAGCCTTAAGCGATATAGAAGTCGGCGAGATTAAGAGAGACATTGCGCCAGAAGCAGTACTGGACGAGATCGAATCGAAGCAGCGGGAGACTGCGAAGAAGCTGGACCAGCGCTGAAGGTGGTGACGAAGGTCACTGATGTGTCTCCCTCTAGCTCATGGATCGACGTCTCCTTCCGGCGCGCCCTGGTCTTCAGCCAGAAGATTGCTTCAGTGACGGCCCTCGACCTTCACCGCTCGCCTTGCGGTATAGGTTCTCGGCGACCCGTGCGTCGGCCTTGATGGCGCCGCTCTCGAGCTTATGGGCATAGGTCGCCTTAAACCTGCTCGTCTGTGGCGAGCACGCAGGCAATGTCGCCCGTGCTAAGCCCGAAGCCGGCCAGCGCCTCCACCCTACCCGCGAGGTTCATCTGAGCGGGCCGGAAGCAGGTCAATCAGAACGAGCGCGTCGGCACCGCATGGAAGACGTCGCGAAAGCCGCGAATATCACTCGGTCAAGCTCGACGATCCAAGCTTTCCTGCTCCGATTTATGCAAGCGTGGTCGATACCCAGACAAAAAACGAGTTCTCGCTCATCATTTTCCCGCCGCGCCGCAGAGTGATCCGCCCCAACACGGAGCCCCGTCGCAAAAGGCGGGCTTCGCCACGTTCAGGTATGACACTGCTTGGAGCTCCTTATCGGGTGCAGCACGCTACGCTTTGACGAGTGCCTTGCGCGCCTTCTTCACCGGCGACTTGACGGCCGTTGCGGTTGTTGTCGCCGCCGCGGCGCGAGCAGCTCGTTTTGGTTTTTCTGCCGCTGCTGGTGCGGGCGCCGCCTTGCGCCCGAGCCCAATTGATTTCGCAAGAGCCGAGCGGGTGGCTGCGTAGTTCGGCGCCACCATCGGATAGTCGGACGGCAGGCTCCATTTCTGGCGGTACGCGTCGGGCGTTAAATTGTAATGAACTCCGATGTGCCTCTTGAGGGATTTGAACTTCTTCCCGTCTTCCAGGCAGATGATGAAATCAGGTGACACTGATTTCTTGATCGACACCGCCGGCTCCAGCTTGACTGCGGCCGGAACGACAGGCGTGCCGATCCCTTGCAAAGCAACATAGGTGTCCCCAATCAGCTTCGACAACTCGCCGACCGGCAAGGGATTGTTCGACACGTAGGCGGAAACGATGTCGGCCGTAATTGATGTGAGATCAGCCTGGTTGTTTCGGTCCGGAGAAACGTTCATCGAGTTTTCCTCTTGTCTAATGGCACGCGTTGAAACGGATGAGCTGTTTATTTCGGAATCAGGCAAACAATTCGTCGTTTCCGCCAACAAACCTCATTCGTTGCAAATATCAACCGGCACGCTTCGCTTTCATCAGCTCCAGACAAGGTTGGGAGGCGCTCGAGGTCGGCAGCCTGCTGATGAAGCAATGCAACAGCAGCTTATTCGGCGGGGTCGAGGTCCGACACAATGCCACCGATCGGCAGCGGCAGGAACGAGGCCCAGATCACTGGGCCCGCTGTCTGAGAAGTGCCAGGTCAGCGTCCCATTGACGTCGAAGGCTACAGCCGGACCGGTCTGCGCGACACGCGCATGAGCCCGCGGAAGCAGCGGCGATGATATCGCCGAACTCTCGCGCCCTCGGCATCGCCAGGCAGACATCCCCGGCTGTTCGGGTGCCTCGGCGCTTCAGAACGGCCATCCAGCATCCGGAGTTGGTGCGCAATCTGATCGTGATTACGATAGCGTTCTGGCGAGCTTTTCTCGCTTGACGCTTTGCCACGGGTGCGTTTTTCTCTTGGGCCATGCTCAAGCCCTTGCTAGACACCGACGTTGCCGACGAGGCGCCTGGCTACGACGAAGAGCACCTGCTTACCTTTATCCGCCTGCTTGATGCTTCTGACGAAGGGGCCGATTGGAGGGAAGTTTCTAGGATCGTTCTGCACGTGGATTCGGACAAGGAGCCGGAGCGGGCCTTCACAGCCTGGCAGACGCATCTAGCGCGCGCGCACTGGATGACCATCAACGGCTATCGATATCTTCTTTCCGGTGGCGCGCTGCGAAGCCAGGATCTGGTGAAAGTCACCGCGATGAAGATCGGAATGGTATGGACGGCTCGTTTGAACGGCATTTTGAAGTCCCAAATTTCAGTAGCTAAGCAGCGGCGCGGGTATGATCTTTCACAAACCCGCGCACCGGGTACAGCCCAACCCAATTCCACGCCACTGGCGTGGTGCAATGCCTGATAGACCGGTCGTGCTGTAGAGTGCGGCGTGTTTTTCACGGTCGGTCGCACAACTCTTCAGCTTGGATAGGTGAGGACAGCGCCGCCTCGGTCCAATCCGATCTTCCGAGCCTCAAACTCGGTCCTGGATTGCGCAAGGAGATGTGGCATGGTTGGTTCTGATCGGATCGACAAACTGATCGCAGCGGTGCCCGCGGCCTTGGCGCTTCGCGCCGGGCTGGACCTCGGCATCTTCACCCGGCTCGGGAGCAGCGCGGTGACCGCTGACGGCCTTGGGGCCGCGCTCCAAGTCGAGCCCGATCGTCTGTCGCGGCTCCTCTACGCGCTCGCCAGCATTGGTCTTCTCGAAGTCAACGATGGTCAATTTCGCAACGGAGCCGAAGCGTCAGCCTTCCTCGACGCGTCCAAGCCAACCTATCGCGGCGGCGATCATGCCCTCCTGCGGGAGCTCTGGGGAGCCGACTTGCTGACGGCAGAGTCGCTGCGACAGAACCGGCCGGCTGCGCTGCACGACTTCTCCGAAGCGCGGGCCGAGGCCGCGGCGGCTTTCAGCCGCAGGCTCGCACCGGGCGGGGTGATTTTCGGCCGACATTTGGCCCGGGAGATGGACCTCTCGGCGATCAGTTCGGTGATCGACATCGGCGGGGGCTCCGGGACCATTCTTGTCGGACTTCGGGAGCGGTGGCCGCAGATTGCGGCGACGCTGATGGAGCTCCCAACGGTCGCAGCGGTCGCGCCAGCGATCCTGTCAGAATACGGTGCAGACGACGTGGTCGTCGAAGAGGGGGACATAACTGTCGCTCCATCGATCGGTCGGCACGATCTGGCGATCCTGAAGGCCGTCGTCCAGGTGCTTCCGCCGGACCAGGCGCGCAGTTCGATCCTGAACGCGGCACGTTGCCTCACACCCGGAGGCGAGATCGCAATTGCGGGGTGGGGTGTCGTCGATGACGACCGCCTCGGCCCGCCTGAGGGTGTCTTTCTGAATGTCACTTTCTTGAACCTCTATCGCCACGGCGAATCGTACACTGAAGGTCAGTATCGCGCGTGGATGACCGAGGCTGGATTCCGGGATATTTCGAGGTCGCGCCTGGCGGACGGCTCCACGCTCTTTCGTGCGCGCCTCACGGGCTGACCGTGGCTGAATCGTTGATTTTCGGACGCAGGGATCTCCGAGGCGCCCCGCGACTTGATTGCGGTTGCGGCTGTCTTGTCGCTGCTGCCGCCCGAGCAGCTCGTTTTGGTTTTTCCGCTGCAGCTCTTGCTGGCGCGGCCGCCGTTGGTGAACAACCGGGTGGCCGGTTCGGTACGCGCAGCAAACTCCCCCTCCGATTGCTGCATTGGTCGGTGGCACCGATCGCAGCCCGCTTCTGACGCCCGCCCTGATACTGCCGTATTAAACGCAGAAGCCTACCGAGATTCCAATTTACCTTTTTCCCAGCCATCTGCGGCAATGGACTCTGTTCCCCAATGTGCCGCCACGTGCGGATGGCTATGTTCGAAGTAGCGGCGTCCTAGGTTCGGATAAAAGGAGTGGCCTGATTTGTTGCGTGCGAGACCTTTTCCCATCGTGGCAAGGATTGCTTTTCTGGTCACACTGGCCGGTGTCCTCGTGCTCGCGCTCTCACCGGTGTGGCTTTTGCAGAATTTTGGTTTCGGGTTCACCTCTCACGATGACAAGCTCAATCACGCCGCAGCGTTCGTCGTGTTGACGGCTATCGGCAGTCTTGGTTGGCCAGAGCACAGAGCAAGGCTGATAGTTTTTCTCGCCCTTACTGGCGGCGCGATCGAGATACTGCAGGGCATGCAAATAATAAGTCGCGACATGGATATCTTCGACTGGTTTGCCGATTGTGTCGGCATCGCGTGCGGGCTCGCGATTGCAAGCTGGACAAAGAAATTAGCTGACGGCTTCTCCTAGAGGTCGCATCCTGGCAAGTACGGGCTGGCCGCGTAAAGTACTTGCGCGGTGAATAGGATTTGCGGCACGCTTCGCTAAAGGATTTCCGCGAGGAGAATGGGATGGCCGTAGCTAAGAAGGACTCGGAGTCCCGGAACTAGACGCATGAAATACGTCATCGCCTCGCTGTTCGGCGCCTTGCTGCTGTTCGGTTTCATCGCGTTGGCTGGCGCTGGCCACGGGTGGATCGCGGGCGCGTTGAGTTGCCTGCCATTAGCTGCGGTCTCGTTTGCCGCTTGGCTCAACGCACTGCGCACTATACCTTCACTCCATATCGCTAACGGATTGCTTGTTACCGCATGCGTCGTGCTCGTAGGTACGGCGTATGGAACGCTATCAGAAGGCGCACGGTACTTCCTTGATTATTGGCACCTGCAAGGTCCCCTGGCCGGGCCGGTTATCGCCCTCATCTATTTCAACTGGGTCTTCGCTTGCGGGCTCACGTGGTGGCGTCGCCGCGCAGAGACTTAGCTTTGCATCGCCCTCCCGGGAACCCGCTAGAGAGGACCGACGAGCAAGAAGACCATCGCTCGGCAATCGCAAGCTCCGCTTCCGTCCTCGCCTCTCTTTCTGGGTCCATATTGTCGGCGGCGATGAGCCGTCGCGGGGATTGCATGATTTCGCCTCGCGTCCATCCGGCCCAAGCAGGCAACCTACGATGGCTTGGAATCCCGGCCCCATGGCCTCCTGGCAGTATCTCGCGATCGGCACGCCGTGTCGTCTTGGCGGCGTGATCATCCTCGCTCCCTAGAGATACGCTTAGCCGGCACGCTACTCGATGATCTTCACAACCACGTTTTCACGGCTTGCTTCTGCGCGCGCGTAGTCGATGCTAGCGTTATAGTCCGCTTTCGGGCTGGCGATTCTTTCAGGGCGCTCTGCTGGACCGGCGATGATATGGGGAGGCGCTCGCAAATCGCGCCCCACGCGCGGGTTGATCGGTTGATCAACATCAAATCGTGAATATGAGAAATGCGCTAACTGTGACCGCGGTGGTCACCGTGGCTCGTGTGTCAGCAGATGTGGTAAGGTTGAGTGTCGGCGAGTAGCAGAGGTCCAGCAACAATGACTTTGAGGCGAATCAGAGCTTACGGCGCATCCGGCTTGGTTCTAGCGCTTTGCACTGTGTTTGCTTGGCAGAACGCCACTGCCGCTCAAAATTGCGACGCAGCCGCGACGCCTGGCGTCAATTGGCGCGAGTGTGACAAGAAGCTTCTCATCCTAGAAGGACAGGACCTGAGCGGGGCGAACCTGTTCGGTGTTGATTTCACTTCGACCGACCTCAGGAACAGCAATCTCGTTGCCGCAAATCTTGAGAAGGCAACGCTTGTGCGTGCTTCCCTGGCCGACTCGACCGCCAAAGGCGCCCGGTTCGACAGAATCGAGGCCTACAGGACCGACTTCAGCCGTATGGACGCGCAGGGCGCTGTGTTTGCGAGCGCGGAAATGCAGCGCTCGAATTTCCAGGACGCCAATCTGACCAATGTTGATTTCACAAAGGCAGAATTGGGGCGTGCGCAGTTCCATGACGCCGATATCAGCGGCAGCCGCTTCTCGTTTGCCAATCTCGCACGGGCGGACTTCCGAGGAGCGACGTTCACCGCGCCGGTAGACTTTGACCGCGCTTTTTTGTTTCTGACCCGTATCGAGGGCCTCGACCTTTCCAATTCGGTGGGTCTGTCCCAGTGGCAGCTCAACATGGCTTGCGGAGACGCCCGGACCGAGTTGACTTCTGGCTTGACGAGGCCTGAAGATTGGCCCTGTCAATTCCAGCAGGAATAGTTGTCGCAAACGAACTGCGGCAATGCTGCACCCGACAGGATTCGAACCTGTAACTTCTGCCTTCGGAGGGCGGAGATCCTCCGCCAAAGTGGCACGTTTCTACGGTATTGGTATTGGCGAAATCGCGGCAGCTACTGGTGCTGCTGGCTTTGCTCTGTGGACCCGACGCAATGGATGAGCTGGCGGCTTCCAAGAAAAATCGACCGAGTTCATCTGTCTCTCCCGTGAAGAAGACGATCCTCCGCAGACTGGGGCCGGGCCTCATCACTGGCGCGTCGGACGATGATCCATCCGGGATCGGCACCTATAGCCAGGCGGGGGCCCAACTCGGGTTCGCAATCGGATGGACGATGCTGCTGACCTATCCTCTGATGGTCGCGATTCAGGAAATCAGTGCGCGCATCGGAAGGACCACCGGCCACGGCATCGCAGGCAATCTATGCCGCCACTATCCGAATTGGCTTCTACAGTCCATCGTAACTCTTCTGTTCATCGCAAATACCGTCAACATCGGCGCCGATCTCAGCGCCATGGCCGATGCGACGAAGCTTCTAATCGGCGGCCCGACCGTTCTCTATGTCGTCCTGTTCGCAGCCATTTGCGTAATTGGAATCGTTTTCGTGAACTACGATCGCTACGCGCTCATCTTGAAATGGATGACGTTGAGCCTGTTCTCGTATGTCGCTGTCGTGTTTGCTGTGCAAGTTCCCTGGGCCGAAGCACTGGGTGGCGTGCTGGTCCCGCGAATTGTCTGGAGCAACGAGTTCTTCACTACGCTTCTCGCTATCTTCGGCACGACGATTTCGCCCTATCTCTTCTTCTGGCAGGCGTCAGAGGAGGCCGAAGAGGTCCACGCAAATCATCGCAGAAAATCGTTGTTGAGGGCTCCACGTCAGGCGGTCGACGCGTTCTCGCGAATACGCGCCGACACTCTCATAGGCATGGCATTCTCCAACGTCATCGCGCTGGCGATCATCTTCGCGACCGCGGCGACCTTGAACAAAGCCGGCATCACCGACGTCGAGACATCCGCTCAGGCGGCCGAGGCGCTGCGGCCGATCGTCGGCGATTTTGCCTTTGCTATCTTCGCTTTCGGCATCGTCGGGACAGGGTTGCTGGCGGTACCAATCCTGGCCGGCGCGGCGGCTTACGCCATTGGCGAGGCGAGACGATGGCCCGTGGGGTTGTCGCGCAGACCTGGGGAGGCTGTGGCGTTTTACAGCACTCTTGCCGCGGCCACGGGGCTCGGAGCAGCGATCACGTTCGGTCCAATCGATCCGATCAAGGCGCTGTATTGGACAGCCGTCGTCAACGGTGTCGTCGCCGTTCCGGTCATGACGGTCATGATGATAATGACAGCCCAGCCAAAGGTCATGGGCGACTTCACCGTCAAGGGCTGGCTGCGCTGGCTGGGATGGGCCTCCACGATCGCTATGGCGATGTGCATGGTCGGAATGCTCATGAGCTGGTTCATGTGACAGCCAATTGATCACCCGCCGCAGTTCGTATGGCGGTGGAAACCAGGCCGGAAGCTATCTTCGACACTCTATCAAGGTCTCGACGCCCTAGACTATCGCGCTGCCGAAACCGCAGGCTCGAGGCCGAGCCGTCCCACAACAGCTTCAACCGGCATTGGTTGCGGGTTGTCGCCGATTGCTGGACGTTACCTTGAAACGCGCGGGTGCTCTTCAGATCGGGGCGGTCGAGGCGCCGAAGGCTCAGATGACCGATGCCGACGTCGGGATTGCGGCAGACCACACGGACGAGAAACTGGGCTCGAACTCGGTTAACCAGCCGCGACCGCGGCGAGGAGCGTCCGGCGGGCTTGGCGAGGACGCCGAACGCGGCGGAAGACCAGCGGGTCGGCGCAGTATTGAGGTCGCACACGTTCAGTTCCTTCTTGAGAAACATAATTCCAGCACCGAGGAACCCGATCCCGGACCCGCGCGGCAGGACGATGCCTAAATTAATTGGCAGCCTGTTCGATCGAAATCATGGAATGTTCCTGAGAAGACAGCCCTGCGAACTCGCTCACGCCGGGTTCTCGAGGTCGAATTGCTTCGACGGCTCGTCGTAGCCGAACAACTCCGCGTAGCGCCCCAGGAGATGATCGCGCGCATCGTGTCGGCACGTTCTTCGGACATGTGGTCTTCGAGGTGGCGTGAATTGTGCCATGCATCGCCAACTCCCAAGCTGGCTCGGTCATTCACTCACTTGCCAGGGAGGCGTGCATTTTCTGGCGCGGTACCCAGTTCCGACCGTATCAGGCGCCTTGGTCTCATCCATTCGCCGCGCGCTCTTTCGGACAGTACCAATCCATGGCCAGGTCGATCGGGCGCATAGACGTAGCCGTCCCGGATTTCGATGGGCTGTTCCACCAGATGATCGAAGTTCTGAAACGAATATTCCAGCCATTCGACTTCCGGCAGCGCGACCGCCATGTGCACGCCGATCTCCAGAAAGGTGTTGCCGATGCTGACCGGGATGCCGAGCTCGGCGGCCAGCCAACCAATGTGCATAACATCGGTGACTTGACCGTGGACATTCAGGATGTCGGCTGCGTGGGCTTCCAGAAGAAGCCGTTTGCCTTGAAGATCCAGATACTCGCCGCTGTTGATCTGAGTCCATGTCATTGCCTGCCTGAGCATTCTCAATCCTTCGTGGTCGTGACGCAGGATTGGATCCTCGACCCAGAGAAGATCGTGGCCGGCATCGCGGATCGCCACCAATTTCATTAGCGCTTCCTTCGAGGTCCACGCCTCGTTCGGGTCGATCATGATTTCCGAGCCTGCCGGCACGCAGGTTTTCAACAGCTCCAGGCGCCGCAGATCGCGATCGAAATCCGGGTGGCCGACCTTGATCTTGAAAGCGGAATAGCCAAGCGACGCCGCGTGGGAAAACAAGGAGACGAAAGCATCGTCGTCGAGGTGAAAATCGAGGCCACTGGCGTAGGCTTTCACACGGTTGCGACGACTGCCGAGCAGCACGTGAAGGGGTAGGCCAGCTTCCTTTGCCGCAAGATCCCAAAGCGCCACCTGGATCGCTTCATGAAAAGGCAGGGAGTACGCCCGCTGATTGCCACCGCGCGGGCGGTTCACACGATGAACCAGCGCGATCGCCTTATGTCCTTTCAGCCCCGGCCAAACCTCGTTTTCGAAAACGGTCTCAATCTCAGTCTGGTCGGGCAGGGGATTGAAGAGCGTCTGGATGAAGCCCAGTCCCACTTCACCACTTTTCGAAACGAGTTCCAGCGCAGCGACGTTTACATCGTCGGCTCGAACCTGACTGTCCCCGATTACCCGGTCGCGGGCGAACTGAAATCGGGTTATACGAAAATGCGAAAGGCTCATCACAGGGGCTTTCTGATCGTTTATGATAACGCACTGATCTATCAGCTAAGATGTCTCAGTACCGAATCAATGGAGGTGCCGCAAGTGGCGGACAAAGCAAAAGCCATCTCTCATACCCTGGTGGCGGCCACCCGTATGAGCGATGTTGCCTACGAACGAATTCTGGAACGCTTGTTCGACAGGCGCGTTCCGGTCGGGGCATTCGTTTCGCAGAGCGAACTGTCCGCGATCGTTGACGTGCCCGTCGCTCCGCTTCGTGACGCTCTGCGCAAGCTCGAGGCGGAAGGAATTCTCACCATCCATCCACGCTCCGGAATCCAGTTCATAAAACCTGGCATGGAGCTCACGCGCGCCACCTACCAATTCCGCGCCATCATAGAGCGATCGGCAATTCGGGTCTTTGCCGAGCAGGGCGATGAAGCCGTCATGAATGCCTTGGAAATGCGGCACTCCCGGCTGGTCCGGCGCATCGAACGGGAGGGTGTGGGAAAGGAGCAACTGGAGGAGATGGATGCGCTGGAGGGAGAGCTGCATGGCGCAATCATCGGCGCGCTGCGCAATCCCTTGATCGATAGCACCTATCGGCGCATGCACAATTATCTACGTCTGTTGCGGCTGGACAGCAAACTCACCTCGCCAATCATGATCCGGACACTGAAGGAACACCTCGACATCCTTGAGGCTTGCAGCACCAGGAATGCCGACGCTGCCGAAGCAAAGCTGCAGTCCCATTTCCAGGCGGCCATGCAGCGGAACCTTGGTCTGGTCTGACACGTCGTTGCTTGCCTCTCCGGCGCGGTTGCACGGCTTGGGAAATGATGTTACCCAACACTCCAACTGATCGATCAGTCTGCTGATCTGATATCTTGGAGGTTCGCATGCGGTTGAACAAAAGGCAGTTTCTCGTGGGTTCGGCGGCCCTCGCGATGGCAGGGCGCATTGGTGGTGCCCGTGCCGCGAGTGCCATCAGTTACTGGCACCACTTCACCAGTCAGTCGGAAATGGCCAGCTTACTCAAGATCATCGGATTGTTTCAGGCGGCCAATGCAGATGTGGCGGTGACCCAGGAAAACATCCCGAACTCGGAATATATGGCCAAGGTTTCATCGGCCGTGCTGGCCGGCGGGCGTCCCGATACCGCCATGGTGATCGCCGAGCGCTTCGCCGATCTTACCGCGATGGAGGGATTGATCGATCTTACCGAGCGCGTGAATGGGTGGGAGGGCAAGGCGAACTTTCCCGACAACCGCTGGACCGGGCTTTCAAGCAATGGCGTCATTTATGCGGTTCCCGCCTTCGCCTTCGTTGACTGGATGTACTACCGCGCAGACTATTTCGAGGAAGCTGGACTGGCGGGGCCACCCCGAAATTTCGACGAATTCCTTCAGGCATCCCGCAAACTGACCAATCCTTCGAAGGGCAGGTATGCCTTCGGCATGCGCGCCGGCGCCGGCGGTTTCAAATATGTCATCGATGTCATAGAGGCGTTCGGCTCGCCGATCGTCAAGGATGGGCAGCCGGCCATCGAGAGGGCCGCGGCGATTGAGGCGATAACGTTCTATTCCGATCTCTTCCTGAAGGAAAAGGTCGTGCCGCCGAGCGCGCCCCACGACAGCTACCGTCAGATCATGGAAGCCTTCCGCACCGGGCAGACTGCGATGGTGTGGCATCATACCGGTTCGCTGAACGAAATCTCGAGTGCGATGAAGCAGGGCGAACAATTCTCGACCGCGCCGATGCCGGCCGGTCCGAAGGCGCATGTCGCTCGCGTCGCGTACGCCGGCAACGGCGTCATGAAGGAAGACAATATCGAGGCTGCCTGGCGGTGGGTGAGCTTCTGGGGCCAAACGGACGCTGCCCTGGCCCTGCTCGAGGGGACCGGCTATTTTCCGGCCTCCGCCGCTGCGCTGCAGGATCAGCGGATCACCGGCAATCCGATCTATAATGCGGCGACGGAAACGCTCAAGTTCGGACGCCTGCCGAACAATTTCGTCGGCGCCGCGGGCTGGTCCGAAAATGTCGTCAATCCCGCTTTCCAGTCGGTGCTGACGGGTCAGTCGACGCCGGAACAGGCAGTAGACCGCATGATCCAGGGCCTGGAGGCGGCGCTCCGCTGATCCCCGGACGTGCAGCCGTGCTCAGAACGCAACGGGACGGTGCTTTCGCATCGCAGATTCATGATAATAAGCTCGAGCAGATATCTGCCTATGCGGGCTCTCGGCGAACTATCCGAGACCCGATACTGGATGTATTTGCTGCTCCTTCCCAGCCTCGCCCTTATCCTTCTCGTGATCGCCTATCCGACGCTTTACGGCATGGCAATCAGCTTTCGCGAGATGCGTCTGACGCGTCCCGGGTTGGATGGCTGGGTCGGCTTCAAACATTATCTAGCGATGTGGTCAGACCCGGTATTCTGGATCGCATTGAAGAACACCGTCGTGTGGGTTGCTGCCGCGGTCGTGCTGGAACTATCGCTTGGTCTGCTCGCCGCGACAGCTCTCAACAGGGATTTGCCGGGCACGAAAATCTTCGCCGTGCTCATCCTGCTTCCCTACTTCCTGCCCAATGTCGTAGCGGGCCATATGTGGGCCTTGCTGCTCGATCCGCGGCTCGGAGTCATCAACGATCTTCTTGTCCGGCTAGGCGTCCTGCAGGCCTACAAGGCATGGTTTGCTGATCCCAATACTGCGCTTGCGGCGACCATTCTCGTCGAGGCCTGGCATGGGTTTCCATTCTTCGCGCTGCTGCTGCTCGCGGGCCTGAAGGGTATTCCCGAGGATCTCTACAGGGCAGCGGCGGTCGACGGCGCAGGCCTGGCGGCGCAGCTCAGGCTGATCACCTTGCCCATGCTCAAGACCGTCATCGCGGCGGCAGTGATCCTGCGCGTCATCGGTCTGGTCAATTCGCCCGATCTGCTCCTCATTCTCACCGGTGGCGGACCGGGAGATGCCACGCAAGTGCTGTCGTTGTACGCCTTTCAGACTGCCTACAAGGAGTTCAATTTCGGCTACGCATCCGCCCTGTCGGTGGTGATGTTCGTGACCCTGATGATCTTCGCGGCCGGGTATATCCGCATCTCCAGGATTACCAAAGGACAGGGCGATGATTGAAAGCAAGCGTCACCGGCGGATGATCGCGAACATCGCCACCTACATCGTGCTCGCAAGCCTGACGGTGTTCTGCATCGGTCCGATGATCTGGATGTTCCTGACATCCCTCAAATATGAGGCCGACATTGTCACCCAGACGATGCAGTACCTCCCGAGCCGCGTTACCTTCGACAATTATGTCGCCATCTGGACGCAGTCGGGTTTCCCACGGCTTATAGGCAACAGCCTCGTCGTTACCTTGCTGACGGTGACGATCTGCGTCGTCACGGGCACGCTTGCCGCCTATGCATTTTCTCGCTTCGCGTTTCGAGGCCGAGATCAGCTCATGCTCGGCTATCTTGTCGTTCGCATGTTTCCCGCAGTCATGATGATCATTCCCCTTTATGTTGTTATGCGCGGTGTGGGGCTCGTCGACAGCCGTTTCGGCCTAGCGCTTGCCTATACGAGTTTCCTGCTGCCGCTGTTCGTGTGGATGCTCAAGGGGTTCTTCGATTCGGCACCTAAGGAACTCGAGAGCGCGGCTCGCATCGACGGCTCGACAAGGCTTGGCGCCATGGTCCGTATTGTCATGCCCCTTGCGCGGAACGGCCTGGTCGCAAGTTCGGTGTTCATTGCCATCGCGGCCTGGAATGAGTTCCTGTTCGCCCTGATGCTCACGACGGGGCAGGGGTCTCGCACCTGGCCCGTGGGCCTGCAACTGATGGTCGGAGAGTTCCAGCTTCCTTGGGGCGTTCTGGCGGCAGGCGGCATTCTCAGCATCATCCCTGTCATCGTTCTCTTCGCGATTGTCCAGCGAACCATGGTCCAGGGGCTGACTGCAGGCGCCATCAAAGGTTAGGAGTTTCGCATGGCGACACTTTCCATCAGGGACGTGCGCAAGTCCTATGGCTCCGTACAGGTTCTTCACGGGGTCGACATCGAGCTCGAGGACGGAGGCTTTCTGGTTCTGCTCGGGCCGTCCGGATGCGGCAAGTCGACCTTGCTCAACATGATTGCCGGCCTCGACGACACGTCCAGCGGTGACATCCTGATCGGTGGACGCTCGGTCCTCGACCTTGCGCCCAAGGACCGCAATATCGCGATGGTGTTCCAATCCTACGCGCTTTATCCCACCATGTCGGTCGCGAGGAATATCGGCTTCGGATTGGAAATGCGTGGCGTGGGCGCCGACCAGCGCACGCGTGCCGTGGAAGATGCCGCGCGAATGTTGCAAATCTCCCATCTGCTCGATCGACGCCCCGCCAACCTTTCGGGCGGACAGCGGCAGCGCGTTGCGATGGGCCGCGCGATCGTGCGCGACCCGGAGCTGTTCCTCTTCGACGAGCCATTGTCCAATCTCGATGCCAAGCTTCGCGTGGAAATGCGCACGGAGATCAAGCGCCTGCACGAGCGTCTCGGCACGAGCATCGTCTATGTCACGCATGATCAGATCGAGGCGATGACGCTGGGCACCAAGGTGGCCGTCATGAAAAGCGGCTACATCCAGCAATTGGGCGATCCGCGCACCATCTATGAACGGCCCGCCAATATGTTCGTGGCAAGTTTCATCGGATCTCCGGCAATGAACTTCCTTGCCGGACGACTGGTCCCGGATTCGGAGGGTGTCCGGTTTCAAGCGAGCGGTGTATCGATCGTGTTGCCGACGCGGAACCGGCAGGTGGGCTCTGAGCGACCGGTGATGTTGGGCATACGGCCTGAAGAGCTGAGAACCGTTGCGGAGAATCGAGCTTCGATCATTGGGGAGATCGACGTGGTAGAGCCCACCGGGCCTGAAACCATGGTGACTGTGCAGGTCGGCGAGAACGCGATCATCGCGCGCCTGCCGCCGAGGTTTGCCGGCCGGCGCAAAGAGCCAATATTTCTTGCCGTCGATCCGGCGAGCGTCAACCTGTTCGATCCGGATAGCGAGCAGCGCATCGACATTTAGGACGTGGATACCAGCGGCTGGACGCAGTGGCGCAGGGATCCGCGATGTCGCCTCGAACTCATCCGGAGCGAATGCGGACCGCTTGCGGTCAAGCTGCGCTGGGTGAGCGGTATCTCGGCAGGGTAGTCAGCGGGCCTTGGCGATCAGTTCTGTCAGGCAATCAGCAGCCTCCGTCCCTGGCACGCCAAGATCTCTGACACTGTCCATGTGGTTGCGGTTCGGGAGCACATGCGACGTTACCAACGATCCCTGCCGCACCAAGCTTGCTTTGAATCGATCGGCTTGCTGATGGAAGGGTGGCGTCTCATTGGCTCCGACCAGAACCGCCGCCCTGGTTTGAGGATCATGCCGACAGGCGAGCGGCGTAAACATGGCGACTTCCTCGTCGGTTATTCCAATCTCGTCGGCGAGAAAGGAATCCTGGAGCGGTTTCAAATCGTAGAGCCCGCTCAGCAGAAGGGCTGCCCTCACATTCGAGGGGGTATGCTCGCCGTCGAACAGAAACGTTGCAAGATGTGCTCCAGCCGAATGACCACTGACAGTCAGGGCCGCCGGGTTTCCGCCATGATCGGCGATGTTGGCCAGGATCCACTGCTTGGCGCGGCGCACCTGGTCGACGATCGTCGCCATTCGGACCTTGGGCATCAGAGCATAATCAAGGATGACGGCAATGGCCCCGGCCTGGGTAATCGTCGTCGCGACATATGAATAGTCGCGCTTGGAGAACATTCTCCAGTAGCCGCCATGGACAAAGATGTGCACCGGCAGCGCCGTTCTTTTCCCCGGGGGAAAGAACAGATCCATGGTTTCGGTCGGATCCGGTCCGCAGGCCACGTCCGCGGTCATCGCAATGGTGGCGCGGGCGGCCTCGCTGCGGCCAACGAAGTCCTGCACGATTTCGTCAAAATCCGCGACGTGGTCGCGGATGCGAAAGGGATCGTCTTGCATGCTTTCTCCGCTCACATGCTGATGGCGAGGTATTTCGCCTCCATGAACTCGGCAATGCCGTGATGCTGCCCTCCCTCGCGGCCGAGCCCACTCTGCTTAACGCCGCCGAAGGGGGCCGCCGGATCGGACATCAGCCCCCGGTTGACAGCGATCATCCCGGCCTCGATCCGGGAGGCCACCCGCATGCCGCGCGCCAGATCGCGCGTGTAGATGTAGGCAGCAAGCCCATATTCGGTGTCATTGGCGCGTGTGATGACCTCAGCCTCGGTGTCGAAGCTCGAGATCGGCGCCACGGGCCCGAATATCTCCTCATGCGCCATCTTTGCGTCGCCTGGCACGTCGCGAAGCACTGTAGGAGGGTAGAAGAAACCAGTTCCGGACAGGACTGAGCCGCCGCACATGACCCGCGCGCCGCGTGCGACCGCGTCGATGACAAGGCGATCTATCTTCTCGACCGCCTTTTTCGTGATCATGGGTCCGCATTCCGTGTCCGGGTCGGTGCCAGGGCCGACCTTGAGCGACGACATCCGCTTCTTGAGGCCGTCCGAGAAGGCTTCGTAAATGCCAGATTGCACGTAGAGGCGGTTGGCGGCCGTACAGGCCTCACCGGCGTTACGCATCTTGGCTACCATTGCGCCATCGAGCGCCGCTTCGAGATCAGCGTCGTCGAACACAATGAACGGTGCGTTGCCGCCGAGTTCCATCGAACACGAAACCACATGCCTGGCAGCCTCTGCCAGCAGAGCGCGACCCACACCCGTCGAACCGGTGAAGGAGAGCTTGCGCACTCGCGGGTCGGCCAGCATGGCGGCTGTCAAAGGGCCGGGACTGGAGGTCGTCAGGACGTTGACCACCCCCGGTGGCACGCCTGCGTCCTGATAGAGCGCGGCCAGCGCGTAGGCGGTAAGCGGGGTCTCGCTGGCTGGCTTCAAGATCACCGTGCATCCAGCGGCAAGTGCTGGCGCGATCTTGCGGGTCGCCATCGCGGCAGGAAAATTCCAAGGCGTGATCAGGACGCAGATACCGATCGGTTCGTAGTCGACCACGATGCGATTGGTGCCGGAAGGCGCAATACCGAATTCGCCAGTAATGCGAACGGCCTCCTCGGCATTCCAACGGAAAAATTCCGCGGCATAAGCGATCTCGCCGCGGGCATCCCGCAGAGCCTTGCCGTTTTCCAATGCGATGAGAGTCGCGAGCGCCTCTGATCGTTCCGTCATCAGTTCAAAGCAGCGTCTGAGGATCTCGGAACGCTTTCGCGGCGACGTTGTCCGCCAGCCATGGGCTGCCTTGGCAGCGGCGTCAACGGCAGCGGCCGCGTCGTTCACGGTCGCATCGGGCACAGCGGCGATGACAGCCTCGGTCGAAGGATCGACGACCGGAATCACCCTGCCATCCGCGGACTGGCGCCATTGGCCGCCAATATACAGCCCGTGCGAGATTGTGTGGAAGTCGCTGATTCCCTGATCATCCGACAGAACCTGTGAAAACGTGTTCATCTCGATATTCCCGATTGTTACATGATGCTGGCGAGGTCGCCATCAAAGGCGGCCTGGACCAGGCGTCGCATGGACCCCAAGTCGAATGGACGCGGATTGTTCTTGATGAGGCGCTCGATACCAATCGCTTGTTCGGCCGTCCAATCGAGCTTATCGGCGGGCAGCCCCAGTTCGGCCAACGAGGGGGTGATCCCGATTGCCCCAAACAGCCGACTGACCTCGCCAATGGTCGCGTCGGCCAACTCTTCGGGCGTACAGCCCTTTGCATCGAGGCAGAGCGCGTCGGCGATCTCGGCCATCTCGGTCGCTGCGGCTGTTTTGTTGTACTTCATGACGTATGGCAGCATGGTGGCGACACCCAGTCCGTGAGGGGTGTGGGTTATCGCGCCAACCGGGTATTGCACGGCGTGCGCTGCCGCTGTGCCGGCCGTTCCGAACGCACAGCCGGCGGCCAGTGCACCCATCATCACGTCGGCCCGGGCGTCCTCGTCAGAGGGCTGGCGGTATGCCGTTTCAAGGCTTCGGCCAAGCAACTTGATCGCCAGCAGGGCGAAATGATCGGT
Source organism: Mesorhizobium sp. M1295 (assembly GCF_040318135.1). Lineage (NCBI taxonomy): Bacteria > Pseudomonadati > Pseudomonadota > Alphaproteobacteria > Hyphomicrobiales > Phyllobacteriaceae > Mesorhizobium > Mesorhizobium sp. M1295. Next base: position 6,606 of record NZ_JAMYLU010000033.1, on the reverse strand, counting down.
CAAAGCGGTTTTGCCGATAAAGACATGTTTCTGCGGAAGGCCGGGATCGGTCCCCCGCCTGACGGCGGTGAAGGCCTCGATTGCATGCGTCAGCGCATCGGCGCCTGCGATCGCCGTCAATGCCGGCGGGCATGTCATCGTCAGTTCAGGATCGCAGATGGCCGCGGCCGCGATCAGATATGGGCTGGAGATGCCGACCTTCAGGGTGCGATCCGGATCGGAGATTACGGCGACCGGGGTCACTTCAGAGCCCGTGCCGGCTGTCGTCGGCACCGCGATCAGCGGCAGCGTCGGGCCGGGCACCTTGAACTCGCCGTAGTAATCCTGGAGCTGACCGCCGTGAGTGATGAGCAACGCGGCGCATTTGGCCATATCGAGACAACTGCCGCCGCCAATGCCGATCACCATGTCGGGCGCGAACCTCCGTGCTTCCTCGACGCAGACGGCAACGGTGTCCCGGGGAACGTCGGGTAGCACGCGGTCATGCACCAGTACGTCTATCGAGCTGGCTCGCAGCGCCGCGACGATCTCTCCAAACGGGCCCGTTGCGGCAAAACGTTCATCGGTGCAGACGAGCACGCGACGCCCGAGCCTGGCCGCGACAACCGGAATGACGTGGCGTTGGCCCTTCCCGAAGAGGATTTCGCGCGGCAGCCTTATGGCAGCGAAAAGGCTCATTATCTGCATCCTGTGATGATGTCTGGATTGGAATGCGAAAGGCCGTTCAACTCGGCCCAAAGGCTGGGTTTGACGTCAAACCCCACTTGCAGCACGCTTGCGTTCCGACGCGTTGAACCATCGCCCGGAGCGCTGACGGTCCGTTCAGGCTCGGACGGTGAGGAAGCCCGGCCCGCGGAGTCGGCCCGCTGCTCCAGCAGGTTCATCGCAAGTACGATTGCTTTGTCTTGAAACAGCCTCAAATTATATCCTCTATAAAATCGTATAGGATATAGGATTGCATTGGCCGAAGCATCGTGTTAGCAACTCAATGTGTCAAGGGGCAAAAAATGCAGGCCATGAACTTACCCAGTCTAGATGAACCGAACCTCGCCGGCGGGCGTATCCAGCGCTCCAGCAGCCTGGTTGAGGACGTCTACGAAGCGATTTTTGCGCAACTCATGTCGCTGAAGATTGCGCCGGGCTCGCGCATCACGGTCGACAGTCTGGTCAAGGAATTCAACGTCTCCCACACGCCGATCCGCGAGGCGCTCGGCCGGCTCGAAGGCGAAGGCCTGGTGCTGAAGACGCATCTGATCGGTTACCGCGCTGCGCCGCAGATCACGAAACGACGGTTTGACGAGCTCTACGAGCTTCGCCTGCTGCTCGAGCCTCATGGCGCGGCCAAGGCAGCCGCGCTCATGGACGAGGTAAAGCTCGCACAGCTTCAGGAATCGGCGGGCGTCATGGCGCGCCGTGAAGGCAAGGACGAGCGTCTGAGGTATTCCAACTTCGCCCGCCAGGATGCCATTTTCCATGACAAGGTCATGGAATTCGCCAACAACGAACTCGTGCGCGAGACGCTGGCGCACCAGCATACCCACTTCCACATATTTCGCCTGATGTTCCATTCGCGCGTCACCGAGGAGGCGCTCGACGAGCATGAGGCCATTCTGGCCGCTTTCGCTGCGGCCGATCCTGCCGCTGCCGAGCAGGCGATGCGTCGCCATATCGAGCATTCCCGCGACCGTTTGTTGCTGGCGTTCGACTGAGACTGTCCCGATGTCTTTGATCACAGGCCAGTGCCAAGGATACTTCCCCGATTCACCCTTCTAGAAAGTCAAACCCACCGGGCGAGTACAGGTCTCGCCCGGCCGTTGTCACAGGAAAGGTACGACCATGCCAGGCAAAAAGATCCTAATGCTGACCGGTGAATTCACCGAGGAATACGAAATCTTCGTCTACCAGCAGGCGATGGAAGCGGTGGGCCACACGGTTCACGTTGTGTGCCCAGACAAAAGCGCCGGAGACCTGATCAAAACATCGCTGCACGATTTCGAGGGCGATCAGACCTACACCGAAAAGCTCGGCCACTATGCGCTGATCAACAAGACCTTTTCCGACGCTGAGAAGCAGCTGGAGCAATACCACGCTGTGTACTGCGCCGGCGGTCGTGGGCCCGAATACATCCGCACCGACAAGCGCGTGCAGGCGATGGTGCGCCACTTCCACGAAACCAAAAAGCCGATTTTCACGATCTGCCACGGCGTGCAGATCCTGATTGCGGTAGACGGCGTCGTGCGTGGCAAGAAGGTCGGCGCACTGGCGGCATGCGAGCCCGAAGTGACGCTTGCGGGCGGCACCTATATCGACCTGTCTCCAACGGAGGCATATGTCGACGGCACGATGGTTTCAGCCAAGGGCTGGACGGCGCTTGCAGCGTTTATCCGCGAGTGCCTGAACGTGCTTGGGACAGAAATCCGCCACGCGTAGACCTTCTTCCGACGCGTCTCAAAGGGGTGCGTCGGTTCCCTTTCTGGAAGGGCATTGTCACCGCAATTCGGCTTCGGATCATAAACGCCCGCATCGCGCTGTTTGCCCCCCAGGTTCAAAGCTCTTTCGTTATGCATTGATGCTCGTTTCATCAAATCCCGTAAGCGAACGCATCAGTGTTTCCCTTGCTGAAGCCAGATGCGCTCGGCAGGCTACCTCAATCCGAGTGGCGTTGCGGCTCTCAAGCGCATCGATATAGGCAATGTGTTCGTGGATTGCGGCAAGGTTGCGCTGCTTTTCGTCCTGCTTGTTCCACTGATAGTGGTAGTGAAAAATGAACATGATGATGTCGTAGAAATCATCGATGAAGCGGTTCGGTGATGCCTCGTTTATAAGCCGGTGGAACCGGTTATCCAGGCCGGAGAAGTCGTGAAAGCGGCTCTCAATTCGCTCCAGCAGGTCGGCATGCGCCATCTTGAGCGCGGCGAGTTTCGACCATAGCGGAGAGCTGTTCGGCTGCAGTGAAAACAGTTGTGCCGAACGCAGTTCAAACATCACCCGGATCTCGAAGAGCTCAAGTGCAAAGTCTTCAGTGAAACCCTTGAAAAGCCAGCCTGTATTCGGCCTTTTCTCGATCAGTCCAAACCGGCTGAAGCGGATCAGGAATTCGCGAATTCCATTGGTCGCAACACCGAATTGCCGTGCAAGCTCAAGCTCATTGATGCTGGTTCCGGGCCTGGTGTCACCCCGCAGCATCCACTCCATGAACTGCTGTTCGACATGCTTGGCGCGAGGCGTAGTTTCGGCGTCCGGATAGTAGTCGTTGTCGCCGACCGCGCGGCCCGTCGCTCTGAGGCCGTGGCGTTCGGTGACAAGTTCGCGGTTAACAAGTTCTCGCAGGACCTTTCGGACGGTTGTGCGGCTGACGCACATTCGCCGTCTAAGCTCATTTTCGGAAGGAAGTTCGCCGGCCAATTGTCCGTCGCGCAGCATATTTGCAGCTCGATTGAAGGCCTTCTTGTAGACGGTGTCCGTTCTCATCGGATTTCCTTGGAACAATACCTTGTCCTTTTTAGCATGAACTTTATCCATAAAAAACAACTTGACCCGACTACACCAGTTGTTTTTTATCGATAAGAAGAGGACCTGAACACGAACTGAGTTTTTGACGACGCGGCTCGCACAAGCTGCGGCGGGGAGGGGAAATTTGCCTGAAACGGGAAACACCGGCACGACTGTCGGCGAGGCCGCGTTGCCGGCATCCAGGAAGTCAGAAGCCGTCCCCGGCCTTGCGCTTGGCCTGATGCTGCTGAGCGCTGGTCCGGTCGTCATCCTGGTGCTGCTGGTCGCCGTCCTCAGCTTTCTGTCACCCTATTTCCTGACAGGACGCAATCTCAGCAACATCCTCGCCCAGACGGCCGTCATCTCGGTTGTGGCGATGGGCCAGCATCTGGTCATCCTGACACGCGGCATCGATCTCTCCGTCGGCTCGAACCTTGCGCTGGCTTCCGTCGTTGGCGCGCTGAGCTTTCATGCTGGCGCCCCCGCCATCGTTGTGATCGCGGTGATGGTTGGCTGCGGTGCCGCGGTCGGCGCGATCAACGGGCTCTTCTATGTCTTCGGCCGACTGCCGCATCCTTTCATCATCACGCTGGCAACATTGAGCATCGCCAAGGGGTTGGCGCTGCAACTGGCCGATGGCCGCGCCATCCCTGGCATGCCGGATTCGATCGATGCGCTTGGCCGCGACGCGGTCTGGGGTCTGCCTGGATCGGTTTTCGTTGTTGCCGGCGTTGCCGCGGTGCTTTTCGTCATGGCTAAAACCATGGTCTGGGGGCGCTGGATTTATGCGGTTGGCGGCCGGCCCGACGCTGCGTTGCGCATGGGTATTCCCGTGTCCTGGGTCCTGGTTTCCGTCTATGTCATCTCAGGGCTGTGCGCCGGCATCGGTTCAGTCATCCTTGCCGGCCGCACCGACGCCGGTTCGCCGCTCTTCGGCAATCTGCTGGAACTGGATACGATCGCGGCGGTGATCATTGGCGGCGCCAGCTTTCTTGGTGGTCGCGGCCACCTCGGCCATGCCTTGATCGGCGCCATCATGATCGGCGTTATCCGCAACGCGCTCAACCTGCTCAACGTCAACGTCTTTTTCCAGCTCATCGTCATCGGCGTGGTCATCGTCATAGCGGTCGAGTCCGACGTGCTGCGCAATTACCTCGAAGGGCGTGTGCGTGTCATGCAAGCCGGGAGGCAGTCATGAGCGCTGCTGCGGCCAACGTCGATCATGCGGTCACCGCGGACAATCCCGTGCTGGCGGTACGCGGTGCGACCAAGCGTTTCGGTTCGGTTCTGGCTCTGGACGATGTCAGCATCGAGGTGCGGCGAGGCGAGATCGTCGGCCTGCTCGGCGACAATGGCGCGGGTAAATCGACGCTAACCAAATGCATCAGCGGGGTGCACCAACTCGATGCCGGCGCGATCTTTTTGGATGGTGCGCCAACGCAGATACGCTCCCCTGCGGATGCGCGCTTCGCCGGCATCGAGACCGTCTATCAGGACCTGGCGCTGTTCGACAATCTGACACCGGGACAGAACTTCTTTGCCGGCCGCGAGCTGGCTGGCCCGCAATGGCTTCCGCGCGGCCTGCGATTTCTGCAGCAGCGCCGAATGGACGCCGAGACCCGCGCTCTGTTGGTGAATCTCAAGGTCACGTTGCCGCGGCTGGATGCCGTCGTCGCCATGATGTCGGGTGGACAAAGACAAGCCATTGCCGTGGCCCGCTCGACCGTATTCGCCCGCAAGGTTGTCATTCTGGATGAGCCGACCGCCGCACTCGGCCTGCGTGAATCACGGCAGGTGCTCAATCTGGTTGCTGCGCTCCGCGACCAGGGCAATGCCGTCATCCTGATCACTCACAACATGGAACACGTCGTCGAACTCGCCGATCGCGCGGTGGTGCTTCGCCAGGGCCGCAGGGTCGGCGAACTGGTGCCGACCAAGGACAACAAACAGGAGCTGGTTTCCATGATCGTTGGAGCCTGACCCGTTCGAGATTTGGGGACCGTTCCGGTCCGCAAATGCCTGAAGCGTCTCGCGCAGGGAGGCGTCTCAATCCAAGGGAGGAAAACAATGCCAATGAACCGAAAACTGTTCGCAGGGCTGGCGATCGCCGTTGCGTTTTCTATGCCGGCTTCGGCCGCAGACAAGATCAAGATCGGCCTGATCACGAAATTCCCGGTGCCGTTCTACTCGACCATGGAGGACGCCGCCAAAAAATACGCGGCCGCTCATCCGGAAATCGAGCTGGTCACCGGCCAGGGCCAGGCGGCCACCGACATCGAAGGTCAGATCGCACTGATCGAATCCATGATCACGCAGCGCGTCAAGGGGCTGGCAATCACGCCGGTCGACCCGACGGTCGCGCCGGCGCTCGACAAGGCGGTCGCCGCCGGCATCAAGGTGGTTCTCGTCGACAACAGCATTCCCAACTGGAAAGGCCAGACGGCATTGGTCTCGACCAACAACCTCAACGGCGGCAAGATCGCCGGAGAGTATTTGAAGACGGTGCTCAAGAGCGGTGACAAGATCGGTATTTTGCAAGGCGTTCCCGGGGTGCCGGCTCTCGATGACCGGGTCACCGGCATGATGGAAGGATTGGGCGACGTCAAGGTCGAGGTCGTCGGCAAGGGTGCAACCAACTGCACGCTGGAACTTGGTACGTCAGTGGCCGAAGATATCCTGACCGCCAATCCCGATCTCAAGGCGATCTACTCGGCCTGCGGCCCGCCGATCCCTGGCGCCGTCAAGTCGATGAGCAATGCCGGCATTGCCAACGACAACCTCATAGTGGTCGGCTTTGACGCCTGCTGCGGTGAGATCGAGGCGATCAAGTCGGGGGCGGAGGACGCCAGCGTAGCTCAATTTCCAGCGAAAATGGGTGAGCTTGGCATCGACACTGTCGTCAAGGCCATCCGTGGGGAACCCGTCGAGGCCAATGTGGATACCGGCGCCGGACTGGTGACGCTGCAGAACGTCAAGGACTTCGAGTGATCAACCAGTGGTGGGGGGGGGGGGGGGGGGGGGGGGGGGGGGGGTGGGGGGGGGGGGGGGGGGGGGGTGGGGGTGGGGGGAGGGGGGGGGAGACCCGGCGAAGGGTGCTGGTGTCCGCGGGGGGCG